>CAYUWE010000114.1:0-4641 GCA_964448255.1 uncultured bacterium
TATTCTTTGTGATGCATGCAGAATAAATACAATTTGAATGTTTTTTTTTCTTAAATAAAAAACTAGAGAAAAAAAATTAAGTAAAAATGGTTTTTTAAATTCAATGATTTCATCGATGTCAGGGTTATTTAAAAAGACTTCTTTCCTAACTTTTGTAGTTAGTACAAGGGTAGTGCTATTTGGATAGTTTTGTTTAATTATTGGGAAAAGAGGTGTTGCCCATAAGCTATCTCCGAGAGCTGTTGTAGAAACAAATAAAAATATCGGATTTTTTGTGTTAAAAGAATTTTTTTTCTTTTTTCTAAGTAGTTTAACTAAAAGCGATAGTAAAAAATTTTTCATCTAATTCCACTAGGAGGGAGGAGCATGTTATTTGTTACAAAAGTATTTTCTTCTAGTATATTACAAAAACTATTTGCCCACCATTTATTTGCCCAAAGAGAGGGGCATAAGCAAACTTCAAAATTTTTTTTCTTTAATGAAGGAATGAAATTATTTTCTATTTCATAGATAGATTGATAATCATCAATGATTAAATTTAAAGGGATAAATACTATATTTTTTCTTTTTTCTCCCCATTGTTCTATTTGTTCAATAAGCATAGATACAGAAGGAGTATAGCTAGTATTTTTTTTGTAATAGCCACTTTGATAACCTAAATTTCCCAATATATAGGGAAAGCCTTTTAATATTTCTTTTGATGAAAATGAACATTCTAAAAAAAATAGTTGATCTATTTCTTGTTCAAAATATGAAGGGTTGCTTGCAGAAAATAAAAAAATTGTTTCTTCTTCTTTATAATTTTTTTCTTTCATCAATTTTTTTATCATTTGCTTGATTGGCAAGATATAACTGGCATGTGTTGGAAAAGATTTTATCCAATAGAGTCTAGATAAAATAGAAATAGGAAGTTTTTCTTGTAGAAATTGTGCAATTTTCCCAGAAAGAGAAAAGCTAAATTGAGGGAAAGTTGGCAATACTACGAAATAATCAGTTTTACAAGAAGTAAGGCTATCTATAAATACATCGTAAGTTTCTTTTAAATAATAATGAAAAGAAAAGGCAGAGGAAGAGCATGTCTTTTTGATAAATCTTACTAATTCTTCAATATTCTCAAAGGCACATAGTTTTTGTTTACTTTGATTTAATAATTTTTTTTCTTTGGTATCAGGTGAAAAGATATTTGAAAAAAAAGAAGAAAATTTATTTTGTTTTGATTCATTTTCTTCTTCAATAGCAAGGGAAAATGATTTTTCTTCAAGTTTGTTTCTTGGAGAGCTAAATCCAGCAACGATATATGAGATTTTCTTTGTCTTTATCATAATTATCGAAAAAAAATAAGCTTAACTGATAGGATCAAAATCATAACCTTTTTCAAAAGAAAAAGATAAGGAAAAAGTTGTGATTAAGTTAAAAAATCTATTCTCTTTTTTAGTTATTTTTTGTTTTTTTTGCTCTTGTAGTTGCCATACTAAACGTGTAGTAAAAAAAGTAGGTATCGACCCGACATGGTATAAGCTTAATATGGAAGAGTTAAATACACAGATTAATGGATTTATCGAAGAATTATTATTAGAGATAGCAAAAAAAACAGACTATGAATTTGAAAAGATAAAAGCTAATTGGGACGATATTTTAGAAGGATTGGAAGAAGGTAAGTTTGATGTAATAATTTCTCCTTTAGGGAAATATAATTTTACAGAAGATAAATTTGATTTTTCTTCTTATTTTCTAACTACAGGTCCTGTTATTGTCTATCCAGCAGAAAACAAAGCTTTTTCTTCAAATAAATTAAATGGGAAAATGGTAGGATTTCTAAATGAAAGCGATGTGAATATTTTATTAACAAAATATCCTGATGTTCTTGTTCAAAATTATTATTCTATTCCTATGTTATTAAATGCGATTATGACAGAAGAATTGTCAGCAGGGGTTGTTGATAAATTACAAGCATATTTGTATTTAAATGATATTTACCAAAATAAATTGAAGATGACAAAAACGCTTTCTGAAGAAGGGTTAAGGTTTGTTACGAAAAAAAATGAGGAAAAATACCTTTTAAATAGATTGAATAGAATTATTGCATCAAAGAAAAAAAATAAGTCTTTAGAAAAACTTAAAGAGAAGTGGAATCTTCTTTAGATTTGTAGCAAACAGCAAAAGAAGAAAATTCATTTCGTATTCTATCTAATATTTCTTTATCAATATTACAAGGCTCTATGCCCCATATGGATTTTGCATAATTATTAACAACTTCATCACCACAGAATTTACCCATTCCTGCAATATTATTTATTGCATATTCTGCCCATTTATTTTTGTCTTGAAATAGCTGTTCTACTCGTTTTTGTGTTTCATAGTATGAAGGTAAATCGTATAAGACAAAATATGGATCTGCAAAAGCGATTTCTGTTCCTTCAACTAAAGAGCGGTAGATGTTAGATAGGGATTGATGTTCTTGTTCGTTAGTAGCAAGACTTCCATTTTTTAATAAATCTATAGCATTTTTAATTTTTATGTTATTTGAATAGATTTCTTGAGAAAAGTTTTTCTTTTCTTTTTTTAATCTTTCTATTTCTTCAACAGAGCATCCAAAAGAAAAAGGCCACCATTTGTCTTCTATTGCTTGTTTCATTTCTATATTTGCGCCATCTTCTGTTCCAATAGTTAACGCTCCATTTATTGCTAATTTCATATTGCCAGTTCCCGATGCTTCTGTCCCGGATAGGGAAAGTTGCTCTGATAAATCTGCTGCAGGTATTATTATTTCACCATGTGAAACATTATAATTTTCTAAGAAAATAACACGTAAATATGGATTGACGTCATTATCTAATTCAATTTTTCTTCCAATTAAACAAATTAATCGGATGATATCTTTTGCTAGGTGATACCCCGGCGCTGCTTTTCCTCCAAATATGATTTGTCTTGTTATCTTATGAGAATTTGGATTTTCTTTTATTTCTTGATATAAAATAAGAGCATGGATGGCATTTAACAGCTGTCTTTTATATTCGTGAACGCGTTTTATTTGAACATCGAAAAGAGCATCTTCATTTAGAACATGAGAATGGTCAATAATTTTTCCTTTATAATCTCTTATGGGATTATATTTTGATAAAAATGAAATTAATTGCCGTTTTTTTTCTTTTTTTATATTTATGAATTCTTCTTGAGATTGTTTGTCATTTGCAAATTCTTTTAATCTATGTATTTCTGAAAAGTCTAAAGGCCATTTGTCACCTATCCTTTTTGTAATGAATTGACAAAGTTCACTATTTGATTCTAAAAGCCAGTTTCTAACACTTATTCCATTAGTGATATTTAAAAATTTTTCTGGAAACATTTCATAAAAGTCTGAAAAAGATTTTGTCTTTAAAATATTGGTATGTATTTCTGAAACACCATTTACCTTATTGCAGCCATATATTGCTAAATGAGCCATTTTAATCTGCCCATTTTCTATAAATGACATACGCCTTAATTTTTCTTCGTTATTTGGAAAAGTTTTTCTTATTTCATTACAAAATTGTTGGTTTAACCTTTGAATAATTGAAAATTGCCTTGGAAGAAGGTACGATAAGCGTTGTTCATTCCATTCTTCTAAAGCTTCTTTTAAGATGGTGTGATTAGTATAGTTGCAGCAGGTCTTTGTTATTTCCCAGGCATTGTCCCATGGAAAATCATGATCTTTTATTAAACGACGGAGCATCTCGATTATTATTAATGAAGGATGTGTGTCGTTGATATGAATTTTTACTTTTTCTGGTAAATTGGATAAGTCTTTATATACTTTAATATGATGTTTTAAAATATCTTGCAGCGTTGCTGATATTAATAGAAATTCTTGTTTAAGCCTTATGCGTTTTCCTGTATCGTTATTATCATTGGGATATAATACATCAGTTAGAGATGTATTTTCTCCTGCTTGATCTAATTGTCCAGCATTATATCTT
Organism: uncultured bacterium; assembly: GCA_964448255.1. Classification (GTDB taxonomy): domain Bacteria; phylum Chlamydiota; class Chlamydiia; order Chlamydiales; family SM23-39; genus CAYUWE01. The sequence goes on from CAYUWE010000114.1 coordinate 3,957, forward strand.
TGTAATTCAAAATTTTTGGGAGATTCTTTTGTTGACCATAGCCTTAGTGTGTTGATGTTAAATTCGTTATTTCTTGCATATCCAATTATTGGAATATCATATGGAATTGCTCTTACTTCTTCAAAATCATCTAATAAAAATGCTTCATCACCATGACTATTAACGGCATGGATAGGCCTTCCTCTAAAAAAGACACTTTGTGCATGTGTGTCTTGCCTTAACTCCCATGGGTTTTGATAAAGTAACCAGCAGTCAGGTCTTTCTACTTGGACACCATCCCAGATTTCTTGATCAAATGTTCCATATTGATATCTTAATCCATATCCAAAACATGGGAATTTTTGTGTTGCCATAGCATCGAGTAAACATGAAGCTAGTCTTCCTAATCCTCCATTACCTAACCCTGGGTCAACATCACATTTTAATAAATCTATCCATGTGCGATTAGTTTTTTCTAATACACATTTGATTAGATCGAATGCTTGTAAATTAGTAACGTTATTATGTAGTAATTTCCCAGGGAGATATTCCATAGATATGTAATATGTTCTTTTTGTTTGTTTTTCATTATATGTTTTTAATGTGGCGGCCCAATTAACCATTACTTCTTCTTTCAGAGCAGTACAAAAAGCTTGGTAGAATTCGCGATCAGTAGCATCTTTTTCTAATTTGCCAATAATGGTGA
>CAYUWE010000115.1:0-4535 GCA_964448255.1 uncultured bacterium
CTGCTAAGGGGTAAATTTGTCTAGCTTTTCTAATAGATATGAAAAGCTATAATAATTTTTTCCATTTGTTTATGCATGCTTTTGCAAGGCAATATGAAGAATCGATAATTGTAAAAGGACTTGTTACCCTATTAGTTACAACATTTAAATCGGTGCAGGCGATTAAAACTAAATCAATATTTAATTTTAAAATGTTTTCTTCTAGTTTTTTGTATAGATTGATTGAAGTATTTAATTCTTTTGCTGTTTTAATGTTAAAAAGCAATTCTTCTGCTAGTGCATAAATTTCATCACTTTCAATACATTCTATTTTTAGTTTTTCTAAAGCATTTTGATATAGATTAGATTCTATTATTGCTTTAGTTCCTAAAATTACAGCTTTTTTGGAGTTTTTAGGAATTTCATTTATAGTAGCGTCTATAATATTTAAAAAAGGAATGTTTATACAATTTTTTAAATCTTCATAAAAAATATGCATTGTATTGCTTGGCATACCTATAAATGAAACACCACATTTTTCTAAGTGTTTAAGGCCTTTACATATTATTTTTTTCATTTCTTCAAAATCAAAAGGTTTTTCATAGAAATATGGAGTTGGAAGAGAATATATTATTATTGGTGGATAATCAAAATCGCTTTTGGGATTAATAATTTTTTCACCCTCGGATATTAAAATCTCAAGAAATGGGGCAGTAGATTTTGGACCCATTCCCCCTAAAATTCCAATTATTGGTTTAGACATATTTTCCTCTATAAGTAAGTATTTGTTGGATCAACATCAATTAAAAGATTTATCGAGGTTGGAATTTTAAAATTTTGCCTTACATATTCAATTTTTCCAAGAGTTTGACTAACGCTAGAATATCTAATTATAAAGAAAAAGCGGAATTTATCTTTTATCTTTGCTCTTCCACAAGGAATAAGAGGATGAATATGACAGTTTTTTGTTAATGTATTTATTATTTTTTCTCTAAATTGCTCTGCTGTTGTTTTTGTTTTGTTTTCATCGAGCCCTGAAAAGATAAATTTTACCATCCTTGTAAAAGGAGGGTAGTCAAAAGCTTTTCTACTTTCTATTTCCTCTTCAAAAAAAGATAAATAATGTTGATCTGCTGCAAGCTTTATTGTTCTATTATTTGGTAGATACGTTTGTATCATTACTTCACCAGGTAAAAATGACCTTCCAGCGCGGCCAGCTACTTGTGTTAGTAGCTGGAAGACAATTTCTGAAGAACGAAAATCTGGGATATTTAATGCTCCATCTGAATTTAATACTCCAACGAGTGTTACAGAAGGAAAATGAAGGCCTTTTACTATCATCTGCGTTCCTATTAACACATCAGCTTTGCCGGAGCGAAATTGCTTAAATAAATCTTCATGGCTATTTTTTGATGAAGTAGTATCTCTATCTATTCTTAGAGTTCTAATTTCAGGGAAAATAGCATTTAAACTTCTTTGTACATGCTCTGTTCCAAAGCCTTTATATTGCATATATGAAGAAGAAAGACAGCAAGGGCAAGTACTAACAGGCAATGTAGAAAAATGACAGCTATGGCATAGCAAAACATTTTTATTCTTATGATAAGTTAAAGAAACATCACAATGTGGACATGTAATAACATGAGAGCAGTTAGAACAAAATAAAAATGAATGAAACCCTCTTCTATTTAAAAATAAAATCGTTTGTTCACCTTTATCGTATCTATTTTTTATTGCGTTTAATAGCTTTTCTGAAAAATGAGAAAATTGGTTTTTATTTTCTCTTCTCATATCGATGATAGTAACAGGAGATAGAGATGCATTAGTGGCTCTATTTGGAAGATTATGCAAAATATATTTTTTTTCTTTTGCTAAGTAAAAACTTTCAATAGATGGTGTAGCACTACCTAAAACAAGAGGGCAATTTGCTAATTTACAACGCATAAGTGCTATGTGTTTAGTATGATATGTTGGTGCTTCTTCACTTTGCTTATATGAAAAGTCATGTTCTTCGTCTAAGATAATAAGCCCTAAATCAACAACTGGGCAAAATATTGCTGAACGTGCTCCTATTATTATTTGTGCTTTTTTTTCTTTTATTGCATGCCATGCATCAAATCTTTCACCATGGCTTCTTTTATGATGTAAAATAGCGATATTTGAAGAAAATCTAGAGCGAAAACGTTCTATAGTCTGAGAAGTTAGAGCAACTTCAGGCACTAGCATAATCACACTTTTATTTTTACTTAGAGCATGCTCTATTGCTTGCAGATATATTTCTGTTTTGCCACTTCCTGTAATTCCATATATTAGATGTGTTTCAAAAGCTTTTTTATCTATGCTATCACAGATAGATGTGTAGGCATTATTTTGATCTTCATTTAATTTTTTAGGTGTTGTTAGGAAATATTCATCTTCTTGCAGCAAAACATTGGCATCTAAAACAATTTTTTCTTCTTTAAGTATTTTTTTCTTAACGAGTGTTTGAATAGGGCTTTTTGAGATTTTTATCTTTTCTAAGATATCTTGGACGCATAATCCTTTTTTCACTAATAAAAGAAGGTCTAATACCTTTGCTTGATTATGATGAGTTTGTCTTAATGTAGCTGCTATTTTTGCAGTTTCTTTTTTCGTTTTTATTAGAGAAATAAATGAAATCATCTTTGGCTTTATTTTTTCTCTAACGCTTGTTGGGATAATACATTTTAAGACTTTATTTAATGAAGTGCAGTAATATTTAGCCATCCATAGGGCTAAGTGAAATAACTCAGATGAGATTATTTGCTCTGATAGAATATTTTTTATTGGTTTTAGAGATTTAAATTCACTTTCTTTTTTTAGAGAAAAAATAAACCCTTTTCTAATAGATCCTTTAACTTCTATTTCTACTCTCATTCCTGGGAGTAGTTTGTGTAGCATATCTTCAGGAATAGAATAATCCAATGGTTTTTCAATATTCGTATCAAGGATAACTGTTGCTACCCTATCCATTGTTTTTTCCTATGGTAATAGAAATTTTTTGTTTTATTGCCTTCCAAAGAGAAGCCTTTAATAGGGGGTTTTTAATATATAAAGATACTTCTGGTAAGATAAACAGCGGTACATTTAATAAAAAATGCTTGGATGAATTGGGAAGCTCTTTATAAAACCGCATAAGCTTTTTTAGTGCAAAAATAGAATAGTCACTAGCGATAATTATTTTTAGCCTTTGTGATGATAAGAAAAATTCCCATTGATCTTCTTCTTCTAATACTTGTGCTTGTACGACTCTTGCAGGATAAAAATATATGTCTAAAGCTTTTGCAAAAGACTCTAAAAAGTTTAGTGTTTTTTTGTCTTTTTCCATGTACGCTAATATAGTTATCTCTGCAGCTTGGTTTTTATATTTCCATTTATTAAGTATCTTTATAGCCATTCTATCCGATGGTATTTCTTTAATTATCGGGATATTTGGGAAAAGTAGGGTAAAATCCTCTTTTATTCCGCTAAGGTTTGATGTAGCAATTTCATTTTTCTTAGTTTCTAAAAAGGGTTTTTCTTCTTTAGGTATTTCTTCTTTTGGAGGAGGAGGAAGTGAAGCAGGCGGAGGTGGTTCTTTTTTTTCAATTTTTTTTGGTTTTTCTAAAATGATTTTTTCTTTTGGTTTTTCAATTTGCAAAATAGTAGAAGTTTTTCTAATAGATTTGTCTTTTATGATATCATTTTCATAAAATTTAATTTCTTCATTGTTTAGAACAATAAATTCATCTTTATTTTCGTTTATGTATTTTTTTGCATCTTCTAATAGAGATAAAAACTGATTAACCATAAAGATATACTCATTGTTCTATGGATAATAGAGCATCAAGAAATGCTTTTGTATCAAATGTATAAAAGTCGTCAACATTTTCTCCAACACCAACCCATTTAACAGGTATATCAAATTTTTGTTTTATTGCGATAATGATACCTCCTTTTGCGCTGCCATCTAATTTTGATAATATTATTCCATCAATAGGAGAGCATTTTTCATTAAATATTTCTGTTTGGTCAATTGCATTTTGCCCAATTGTAGCATCTAGTGTTAATAGAGTTTCATTAGGAGCATCTGGAAAGATCTTTTTACATACCCTTTTCATTTTTGCAACCTCTTCCATCAAATGTTCTTTTGTATGTAGCCTTCCTGCCGTATCTATTAATACAACATCACTTTTTCTATTCTTTGCAGCGGTTAGAGCATCAAATACAACAGATGAAGGGTCGCTTCCTTTTTGTGATTTTACAATAGGTATATCTAATTTTTTTGCCCATTGTTCTATCTGCTCTACTGCTGCCGCTCTAAAAGTATCACCAGCAGCTATTAAAATGTTTTTTCCTTCATCTTTATAGTGTTTTGCTAATTTAGCAATGCTTGTAGTTTTACCACTGCCATTTACCCCTACAATTAAGATTACATGACAAGGTTTATTAGTAGAGTATGATGGGGGATTTTTATCTAATATACTTAATAGGTCTTTATGAATTTCTTTTATTATTTCTGAAGCTTCAATATTTTTATTTTTCCGAAGCAAATCTTT
>CAYUWE010000116.1:0-4535 GCA_964448255.1 uncultured bacterium
TTATAGCTACAAAATAGAGATGCTGTTAATAAAGAAAATAATATGATTAAGTAATTTCTCATGAATTAACTATAGGGTATTACTTTTTTTTCTTTAACTTTTTTTCTAGTTTATGAATGCAGCCAATAATATTAATAACACTATCGGGGTTTAGAGAAATGGAATCAATTTTATTTTCTACAAGAAATTTTGCAAAGTCTGGGTGATCACTAGGAGCTTGCCCACATATTCCTACTTTGCAGTTATTTTCATGAGCAATTTTTATTACATCTTCAATCATTTTTTTTACAGCAGCGTTATTTGCATCAAATAGTGATGCTAGATTTTCAGAGTCTCTATCTACTCCTAGGACTAATTGTGTTAGATCGTTTGAACCTATAGAAAAGCCATCGAAGCGTTTAGAAAATTCATCAGCTAGAATTACATTTGATGGGATTTCACACATCATATAGATTTGAAGGTTATTTTTCCCTCTCTCAAGTCCATTTTGTTTTAATATTTCTAATACTTTATCTGCTTCTTCAATAGTTCTACAAAATGGAATCATAACAACTACATTATCAAGGCCTATTTTTTCCCTTACGTATTTCATGGCCATGCATTCTAGTGAGAATCCATCTTTATACATGTCATTATAGTATCTAGAAGCACCGCGAAAGCCAAGCATGGGGTTATCTTCTTTTATTTCAAATTGATTGCCTCCAATTAATTCTGCGTATTCATTAGTTTTAAAATCACTCATTCTAACAATAACAGGATGTGGGTATTGTGAAGCTGCAATTTTACCGATACTTCTTGCTAGCAGATCTATAAAATATTCTTTTTTTGAAGGGTAAGATCTTGTTAATTTTTCTATTTTACTTCTTACTTTTTTATCTTTTACCTCATTGAAATGACAAAGTGCCATTGGGTGTATCATAATAATGTTATTTATTATGAACTCCATTCTAGCAAGGCCAATACCTCTGCAAGGTAGTTGCCACCAGCGAAATGCTGAAGCGGGACTGCCTATATTTATCATTATATGAGTTTTTATTTTAGGGACTTTATTTAAGTTAACAGATTTAACTTTATATTTTAGTTCTCCTTGATAGACATATCCTTTATCACCTTCGGCGCAAGAAAGGGTAATAGGTTGGTTATTCTTTAATACTTTTGTAGCTATATTTGTTCCTACAATTGCAGGGACACCTAGTTCTCTACTGACAATAGCTGCATGTGATGTTCTTCCACCGTGATCAGTGATTATTCCATTTGCTTGTTTCATAATAGGAACCCAATCTGGAGAGGTTATTTGAGTTACTAAGATGGATCCTTTTTTAAATTTTTTTATTTCGCTTATATGTTTTATTACTTGTGCTTTTCCAGTTGCTATAGCTTCACCAATAGCAAGACCTTCTAATATTTTTTTTCCTTTTTCACTTATTGAATACGTTTGAAAAGCACTAGTTTCTTTTTGTGACTCTACAGTTTCTGGTCTTGCCTGAACAATAAATAATTTCTTAGAAATACCATCTTTTGCCCATTCTATATCCATAGGTTCATTATAATGCTTTTCAATTATACAAGCCCATTTTGCTAACTGAATAATTTCATTATCGTTTAATACAAATGATTGTTTCTCCCTATCACTTGTTGTAATTTTCTTTGTTTTATTTTTCCCTTGGCTATAGATCATTTTCTTTTCTTTTTTACCAACGGTTTTTTCAATGATTGGAGTTTTCCCTTTTTTATTAAGAAGGGGTTTAAATACAGTATATGCATCAGGAGTCGAGCATCCTTGAACTATAGTTTCTCCAAGGCCAAAAACAGCATTTATTTCAACAACCTTTCTAAATCCCGTTTCAGTATCTAATGTAAACATCACACCAGCGCCTGCTTTATCTGCTCTAACCATTTTTTGTACTCCAACAGAAAGGTATACTTTCATATGGTTAAATCCTTTTTCTTCTCTATATACGATAGCTCTATCAGTAAAAAGAGAAGAAAAGCATTTTAAGCAAGCATCTAAAAGGTCTTTTTCATTTTTAATATTTAGAAAAGATTCTTGTTGTCCTGCAAAACTAGCTTCAGGAAGATCTTCTGCTGTAGCGCTACTTCTAACAGCGACATCAACATTTTTCTTTTTGTAGTATTTGGATAACTTTTTATATGCAAAGATAATATCTTTTTTTAGTTTTTCAGAAAAAGATGATGATAGAATTAGCTTTCTAATTTCTTTTCCAGCAGTTTGTATGGTTATAGATTTATTTTTGTAGTTTTTTAAGATAGTTTTAATTGGTTTTTCTAATTTGTTATATTTGATGAAATCTTTATATGCTCTAGAGGTTGTTGCAAAACCGTAGGGGACATTTATCTTATATTTTTTTAATCCCTTGTACATTTCCCCTAGAGAAGCATTTTTCCCACCAGCTATTTTAACATCTTTTTTACCAAGTGTATCAAAGAAGCGAATATTTCTTGATTTCATCAATCTCTCCAAAAAATTATTATTTAATTTTTATATATAAGATTAATTGATTTGTGTAAATTTAGTTGTTTTTTTAGAAAATTGTTTTAGAAAGGGAACATACATACATATTATCCATATAGCATAAGATAATACAAATCCTCCCATAATAATATCTGAGAGCCAATGAGCACCAACGATTAACCTTGACAATGCAAAAATTAGAGAAACAAAAGTAAAGATTAAAGCTATAGGATAGCGAAAATGCGACCAAGAGAAAATAGCACATAAAAATAATGTTGTTGCTCTATCAGATGGAAAGCTATGTGTTGTGAATATTCTATTGTGGGGGAATTTAAAATTTGAAAAATCAACAAATACATTTAGCATTTTTGATGGGCTATATCTTGAAAGATCTAGAATTTTCCTACATATAACAGTGTTGATACATACCTGCACAAAAAAGACTAATAATATAAGGAATGATAATTGATAAATTTTTCTTTTTTTATCTTTATGAAAAGCTATAGAAACTAGATAAATTGCTAAAAAAAGAAATTCATAAAACCAATCTCCATATCTTGAATTTAACCAAGCAATACCAACTTGAAGTGATGGGAAATAAAGTGCTGATTTATTAAGAAAAATAAATAGGTTTTTATCTATAAGATCCCATAGATATGAAAAAGGAGGGGTTACCCATGACAATATTAAAAAAGAGATAATACAAATAGCGCTATAGAGATATTTTTTTTTCACTAATAAGGTTTCATTTTGAATTTTCACTTATTTTACATTTTTCATCTAATTTTCTTCAAAAAAGAAAGCGTTTTATGTATCCTTTTGCAAATTTTATGAGGTTAGCATGGCTATTACTATATTATTAAATTCACAACAACAAGCTATATATGATCGTTTTAATCAATTAGCTTTAGAACATAAATCTACTCAGTGGTATTTGAAAAAAGATACAGCTAAAAAAGCATTTTTAGCAGCATTAGAAGCGTTATTTATAAGTTTTCCTATTAATAATAGAAGTGGTGTAATAGCAAGATTATCCCAGTATGGAGAATATCCTGTTAGAGCTTTCAAAAAAAGGTTAAAAGAACCAAATGAAGTTCTATGGAGTATTAGGGGAGAAATTCATACTACTCCAGGTTTAATGCAAGCTGCTTTAGAATTTCAAAATTTTAAATCTAATTTCGAAGTATATAAACAATCGTGTGAACAAGATTATCTATCAGCTAAAGGAAGATTTATCGAAGAGTTTGGCAGTGAGAAAATGAAACAAGTAAAACAAGCAATACAAATAGTTAGATGCTAAAGGATAACAGAGAGTTTACAGATGCTTTTTGAAGGATTAAGCCCAGAACAACAATCGATATATGATAATTTTCATCGTGCTTATTCATATTATAAATCTACTACTGAATATAGAGAAAAAGAAGAAGCTAAAGAAGCTTTTTTAGATGCACTAGGGTTGTTATTTCTTCAATATCCAAGCAATAATAAAAATGTATTTATAGATGCTTTATTACTGATAGGACAATATCCCCTTAAAACTTTTAGTACTAATGCACACAAGTTGTCGGGATACAATATTGTTCAATGGAATGAAACAGAAATGCATATTTCGCCATTAGTTTCTGATACAGCAACTCAATTTCAAATAGCTAAAGCAAATTTAGAAGGATATAAGCAGTTACCTGAAAATAGCTATTTAGAGGAAAAAGCAAGCTTTGTCCAACAATTTGGCAAGATAAAAATGAAACGATTAAAAAAGTCAGTAGAAATATTTAGATGCTAAAACAATAAAAATAAATATTAAATTTAAGAGGTTATTATGGATATTAGTGAAGCACAAAGAGCAGTATATGAGAAGTTTGCTGTAGCTCGTTCTTATTTCAAATCAACTCCAGAATATAAGCAACTAGCAATAGCTAAAAAAGCATTTTTAAATGCTTTTGAAAATTTATTTACTAAATTTCCTAACTATAACCAAGAATTATTAAAAGTTGAGTTATTTAAACTAGGAGCATATCCAGTATTTTTGTTAGAAAAAAGATATAAAATTGTTAATTTGAAG
>CAYUWE010000117.1:0-4505 GCA_964448255.1 uncultured bacterium
TGTACAAGGAGAAATAAGCAATCTAAAAAAGCAATCTTCTGGCCATTATTATTTCAGTTTAAAAGATAAAAACTCCCAGATAAGCGCAGTTATATTTAAAGGTAATGCTTCTAATCTAAAAAGTGAACCCAAAGATGGAGATAATGTCATTGCAAAAGGAGAATTGTCAATATACCCTCCACGAGGGAATTATCAGTTAATAATTCGGGAGATGATATTTGTTGGAGTGGGAGAACTTTTATTAGAGCTGCAAAGGCGAAAAGAAAAAATTAAACAGATGGGATGGTTTGATCTATCTCATAAAAAAAAGCTTCCAAAACTACCTAAAAAAATCGGTGTTATTACAAGCCCTACTGGCGCTGTTATACAAGATATATTAAATGTATTAAAAAGAAGATTTTCAAATATCCAACTCATACTTAACCCTGTAAAAGTGCAAGGTGAAGGGGCAGCTGAAGAAATAGCTATGGCTATTGATGAGATGAATCAACATAAACTCGTTGATGTTATAATTCTAGGGAGAGGTGGCGGCAGTATAGAAGACCTTTGGGCATTTAATGAAGAAATAGTAGCTCATAGTATTTTTCATTCCGACATACCTATTATCTCAGCTGTTGGCCATGAAACTGATACAACGATTTCGGATTATGTAGCAGATATTAGAGCGCCCACCCCTTCAGCAGCTGCAGAAATAGTGATAAAAGAAAAAGAAGAGTTAAAAAAATCGCTTGAAAGCCGCAGATACTTTTTAGAAAAAATAATTACAAATGAAGTAAAACGCCATCGCCATTTATTAAATAGCTATTTAAAACAACCTATTTTTATTAATCCCTATATACTTGTAAGCAACCAGCTCCAGCTATTAGATAATATGAAAACAGAACTTCTTCAAAAGAAAAATTTACTATTCGAAAGAAAAAAAACTGCTCTTTTAGCTTTTTCTTCTCAAATAAAACAACTATCCCCTAAAAATAAAATTTCAATGCTAAAAGAAAAGTTATCGATCTTAAAAGAATCCATGCCAAAGGTAATACAACAAACTATTCAAAGAAAAGCTGAGAAATTAAAAAGCATATCTTCCCATATAAATAGTATCGATCCAAAAAACCTAATAAAAAAGGGCTATAGTATTATCTTTTCTGAAAAGGATAATTCGATTATCCTATCGGTAAAAGAAGTTAAAAAAGATGAAAAAATAGTAGCTTTATTATCTGATGGTAAAATTAAAGCTACCGTTAAAGAAATTGAGTGATGAATAAAAAAGAAAATATACCGTTTGAGAAAGCATTTGAAAGGTTAGAAAAAATATTATCTATTCTTAACGAAAACAACGTATCTCTAGATGAATCTATTAAGCTATTTGAAGAAGCCAATGGATTAATCAACCTATGTGATGGTTATTTAACTTCTTCAGAACAAAAAATAGATAGACTGATAAAAAACTCTAATAATCAGCTTGAATTGGATGAGAAGCAAAAACCTACAACAACCCCTTTTGTACAACAAGACCTTTAATAATAAAGGTTCTAGATATCCTTTATTAGACAAAATAAAATGCCCTTACGACCTGCAAGGGTTAGATATTTCGCAGTTAAATCAATTGGCTAATGAAATCAGAACAAGGATAATTTCAGTTCTATCGATTAATGGGGGCCATCTATCTTCAAATCTAGGAATTGTTGAGATAACAATAGCTCTTCATAAGATATTTCAATCCCCTTTAGACAAATTTATATTTGATACAAGCCACCAAGTATATACACACAAACTACTAACAGGAAGAAATAGCAGATTTGATACGTTAAGGCAGATTAAAGGTATATGTGGATTTTCTCATCCTGAAGAATCTGCTCATGACATATTTTTCTCTGGCCATGCAGGAACAGCATTATCATTAGGCCTTGGCCTTGCCAGCAATAGGGATTTAGAAAATGGTAATGAATATATCATTCCTATCCTTGGTGATGCTACCTTCACCTGTGGCCTTACCTTAGAAGCCTTAAACAACCTTCCTAAGAATTTAAAACGATTCATTGTCATTTTAAACGATAATAAAATGTCTATTTCTCAAAATGTTGGGAACATGAAAAATATCTTCAGTAGGCTCCTTAGCAATCCTATTACAAATAGATTTTACCAACTTTTAAATTCTCTATTAGAAAAGATACCTACATGTGGTGGTATGCTTGCAACATTTGGAAGGAAAATTACAGAATCTGTAAAAAACTTAGTTAGCCCAGCCATTTTTTTTGAACAATTTGGCTTAGACTATATTGGACCAATCGATGGTCACGACATAAAAAAATTAATAGATACATTTTCCGCTGTTAAAAACCATGAAAGACCAGTAATTATCCACACTTTAACAACAAAGGGTAAGGGCATGCCTATAGCTATAGCCAACCCCACCCCTTATCATGGTGTTAAATCTTTTGATGTACAAACAGGGAAATTCCACGCTTCTCCTATTGCTAGAACAACGTTTCCAAAGATCTTTGGAAAATATATTTTAGAAAAAGCAAGAAAAGATCCTTCACTCGTTGTTGTAACGCCGGCTATGCTTGCAGGGTCATGCTTATGTGAAATGAAAAAAGAATTCCCAAAAAGATGTATCGATGTAGGCATTGCAGAAGGACACTGTGTAACATATGCTGGGGCATTAGCAAAAAATAGAAAGAAAAAAGTAATCGCATGTATCTATTCAACATTTCTTCAAAGAGCATTTGACAATATATTTCATGATGTATGTTTGCAAGAATCTCCTGTTATTTTTGCTCTTGATAGAGCAAGCTTAAGTGGCCCTGATGGAGCGACGCACCATGGAATATTAGATATAGGATTTTTAAATTCCATGCCCAATATGATAATCGCACAACCAAGAAATGGCCATATAATGAAAGAGCTATTTGAAAGTGCTTTTGAATGGCAACGTCCCTGTGTAATAAGATATCCTAATAGAGAAACTACAGAATTAAATTTACCACTAAAGAAAAGAAAATTAGGAGAAGGAGAAATACTATCAAAAGGAAAAGATTTTTTATTAATCCCACTTGGAGAAACGTATAACACTGCATTTGAAGTAAAAAAAATACTCTCAAAATATAATATTGAACCTACAATCTTCGACCCTATATTTATAAAACCACTAGATAGTAATATGTTATATGAGCTTGTAACATCACATAAATATATAGTAACAATTGAAGAAAATTATATTTCTGCAGGGTTAGGATCAATTTTTAATTCATTTTGTGTTGAAAATAATTTAAGCAATTTTGCACAAATTATAAATATTGGTATTCCTAATACCTTTGTTCACCATGGAAAAGATCAAGATTTGAAAAAAGAACTAGCATTAGATTCAGAATCAATAGTAAAAAGGATATTAAGTGAATTAGAAATAAACAAACAAGAATATAGCATTGCCAAGAAACTATGATAATAGCACTTTTTCCCAATCAAGAAAAAAAACAAACTATAAAAACAGCTTTAGAAATATGTCATTTTCTTAAAGAAAATAACATAACTGTAGTAGCAGAAGATGATAAAGCTGATCTTGTTGATGCTGATAAGCTCTCATCAATAGATAAACATAAAATAGATTTTTTCATATCCCTAGGTGGTGATGGAACAATTTTACGATTATACCATAAATACAAAAATACTGATGCTGCAATAGTAGGTATAAATATGGGTCATTTGGGATTTATGGCGGATATTCCTTTAAGTGATGTTTTTCCAAGTTTAAAAGATCTAATCAATAAAAATTATAAAATTGAAAAAAGGTTAGTTATTGAAGGAGCTATGGAAAATAAAAAACCTTTTTATGCTGCTAACGATATTATAATTCATAGAGGATCTAACCCCTGTTTAATTGAACTTGCCCTTTATGTTGATGGCTTATATTTCAATACGTTTTTAGCTGACGGTATAATTATAGCCACGCCTAATGGCTCTACCGCATATTCTTTAGCTGCAGGAGGCCCTATTTTATCCCCACAGATTGATGCATTTGTAGTTACACCGATATCTCCTCATACAATATCTAATAGACCATTTGTTCTAACAGCTGACCATACAATTGAGGTGAAATCATTAAGTCCATTTACCCATCCAGTTGAAATAATCGCTGATGGAATAGACCATTTCCCTATAAAGGAAAGAGAAAGCTTAGTCCTTAAAAAAAGCAAAAAGAAATTCAGACTTGTAAAATTCCCAAGTCACGATTATTTTTCAACACTTCGAACAAAACTTGGATGGTCTGGGAAACTACATTAAATTGTGATCAATTGAAAGAAAATATGCTCTAAACAAGTACGCAGTTTAATATTTCTATTAATTGCAAGTTTTCCTTCTTCAATTAACTTATGAATTTTTTCAAGGGTTGGGATATTTTTTTTATTTTGTTTTTTTAATATAGAAATATTCTCTGGGAAAAAGATAAATTTTTCGTCTAGATTATTTATTATAATATGAAGGTCTCTATACCAAATTAAAGCCTGAGA
>CAYUWE010000118.1:0-4481 GCA_964448255.1 uncultured bacterium
TTTACCTAATTTTTTTGTTGCTGTTATTCCTAATTTTGAAAAAGCAGTAGAATTATTTTTAATATTTAACTGGATGTATTTGCCATTTATACGCTTAGAACAATTTGCTACTTGTAAAAATTCTTTTCTTTTTGTTAAGCGCAAGCTTTTTGGGAAAATATTTCTCATTTAGATAGACAGCGTCTGCCTTTTTTCCTTCTTCTAGCTAATACTTTCCTTCCATTAGCTGTTTTCATTCTATTACGAAAACCATGGGCTTTCTTTCTTTTTCTTTTATTCGGTTGGTATGTGCGTTTCATATTTTTTAGCCTAATTTTTTAGTATAATCGATAAAATCTTAGTTTATTTTAAAAAAATCTTCAAGAGCAAAGCTATCTCTATAGGAATTATTGAAAAGAATTCTTATTCTTGATAAACTAAACCTTTAAAAAAATATGTTATATGGACTTTTTAAGATGAAAGTAAAAGCGTCAGTTAAAGCAGATAAGTCGAAAGGCGATAAGATTGTTAGAAGAAGAGGTAGGGTTTATGTAATAAATAAAAAGGACCCTAACCGTAAACAGCGTCAAAAAGGACCAGCAAGAAAAAAATAATAAGGGATACTATGGCTAGAAAAGCATTGATAGAAAAAGAAAAAAATAGAGAAAGGTTATGCAACCTTAAGTGGGCGAAGCGTCAAGAATTAAAAAAAATTATTATTGATATGACAAAAAGCGATGAAGAAAGAATGGCTGCTGTAGATAAATTAAATCAAATGCCGAAAAATTCTTCTCCAATTAGAAGAAGAAATCGCTGTCAGATTACTGGGCGTTGCCGCGGGTATTTAAGGAAGTTTCAGCTATCACGTCTTTGTTTCCGTGAGATGGCTTCAGCAGGGTTAATTCCAGGGATTATGAAAGCTAGTTGGTAATTGGAAAAAGATTTTCTATCTTTTCCCATTGATCCATTTCCTCATTCCACACATATGTAGAATTGGTAATAGTTCCTTTTTTCCATTCTTCATATAATTTCATTGAGCTAATTGGCCCTAAAGTATTGTTGTTATTATCTAAGTGGTACCATAGCTTATTTAAAGAAAGGTTATTCAAGAAAAATTTTTCAATAGGAGAGGGGGGCTTTTTAATAATAGTTTTCTTTTTACTCTTTTTTTTCCTTATTAAAAAATATAATAGTACTAATGAAAGTATCCCAAAATAAAACCCCAAGATAAACCATAGATAAGGATTTTTTTTATGTTTATGGGCTATACTTGCAGCATATATTCCCATAGCAAAAAGAATAATTAATGATAGTAATTCAAAGCTCATAAAAACTCCGCAAATAAGTAAAATGGAATGATTATTTTGAAAGCAAGAAAAAAAAGATATTGATGCTTTGCTGAAAAATTCATTTTTTTTTGTAAAATCAAAAAATGTTAAAGATCGATAAAGGAGAGAATAATGACAGAGGAAAAAGAAGATTTACAACAAGTAGACCCACAAGAATATGAACTTCCAGAAACTACATTTATTAGAGATGTTGAAAGTAGAGTATTTCAATCGATAACTTTGCAATGTTTAGCAAAGATTGAAGGGATTAGCCTTCTTGGGGGGACTCTTATAGACAACCTATTAGGTAGAGATGGAATGGATAGGATAAAAGGTGTACATGTCGAACAAGACCAGAAAAATCATTCTGTTTATGTACGTATTGAAGTGAATATCCAGTATGGCATACCTATCCCTGAAAAAGCTGAGGAAATACAATCAAAAGTAGTAAAGGAAATATCTTCCTTTACTGGGCTTCATGTATCTTGTGTACATGTAGTATTTAAAAACTTGATTATTCCATACGATGAAAAAGAAGAACAAAAAGTTATAGAAAAAGAAAAAGTTCCAGTATTATCTGATGATAGTACTAAGGATTTTGATGAAGGATTTTAGATGAGAATAAATAGCATTGTTCTCTCACTGGCCCATCTTTTTTTTATTCTTTTCATCTTTAGCTTTTCTTTGATTTGCTTATGCATATCTTTGTTTGATGATTTTAATAAGATAATTTTGGAAATCATAGCAACTAGACTTGATATTTTCTTGTATTTAGGAATGTTAGGGATGGTTTTTTGTATGGTTTTTATATTGTCTTTTTCTTTTTTACATAAAAGGCAATATATCAAAGTCAAAATGAATGATATTGCTTCATTTTCTATTAGCCCTGTAGTTATCCAAAAATATATTGAAGAGTATTGGAAAAAAGCTTTCCCAGAAAAAGAAATATTATCAAAAGTATATGTAAAGAAAGATCAGCTTTTAGATATTGATGTTTATTTTCCATTTGTAAAAGAAGATAAGAAAAAATTGCTTTTACAAATGGAAAAAGAAATATCAAAGATATTAGAGAAAAGATGTACATATTCAAAAGAATTTACTCTGAATCTTCATCACTATTAAGAGGGTTGAAAAATCTTTGAAGGTTTTTTATATCTTTTTTTGTAATAGATTTTACTTGCATAAGCTCTTTAATTTTTGCTCTTTTTATTTTGTCGATGCTTTTGAAATGCGCTAATAAGAGTTTTCTTTTTTTAGGGCCTATCCCATGTATTTTATCTAATTCACTAGATATTAATTTCTTTTCTCTTCGTTTTCTATGAAACCCTATAGCTACTCTATGGGCTTCGTCTCTTATATGCTGAAGGAAAAATAATAACTCGGAGTTAATTGGAAGGATTATAGGCTGAGGTTTATTTGGCAGATAGATTCTTTCTTGAGTAAGTCCCTTATCGTGTCTACTTTTTTCTTTTGTAATAGCTATTACATCAACGGGGGCAATATCTAATAGTTTTAGAGTGTCTATAGCTGCATTTAACTGAGCTTTACCACCATCGACAATTAATAGATCGCAAAATGTATTATTTTCTTTCATTTTTGAAAAATGCCTAAAAAGAGTATGTCTAATATGAGGGCAATCTCCTTTTTCTTCAGTCTTCATTTTGAATAATTTTGTAAGGCTTTTATCTCTTTTTCCATCAGTAAAACCAACGATGCTAGCAACGGCATTTTCTCCTGAGATATTAGAAGTGTCAATACATTCAATATATTTTGGGTATTTTATAAAGAATTTCTCTTGCATTTCTAATAGTAATTTTTCTTTGTTATCTATTTCTTGTAAAAATAGAGCTTTGGCATTCATATTAGCGATATTTAGAAGTTCTTTTTTCTTCCCTTTTTTAGGAATTGATATATGGATATTTCTATTTGCTTTTTTTGATAATACATCTTCTATAGCTTTTCCATTATCTATAGAAAAGGGTAGTAGGATATTTGAGGGGATTAATTTTCCAATTTGATAGTTTTGCATTAAAAAGTTTTCAAATAACTCTTCATTTGTAGAAATAATATTAGAAAATTCAAAATGATGAGACCCTGATAATTTTTTGTCTCTAATTTGCAGTATGAATATCGTAGCTTTATTATTTTTTTGGAAAAATCCCAAAATATCTGAATCTTTTTTCTCAATATTAGCTACATGTTGCATTTGAGTTATGTGTTTTATTTGATTTATCGTTTGCAAAATTTCATTTGCTTGCTCGAATTCTAATTTTTCTGCTTTTTCTTTCATCTTAGATTTTAATTCTAAAAGAAGGAGCTTATCTTTTCCTTTAAGAAGCTTTATTACATGATTTACATTGTTATCGTATTGCTTTTTTGTACATTTACCTACACATGGTGCTAAGCAGCGTTTTATTTCATATAAAATACAAGGTCTTGATCTATTTGCTAGTTCACTATCTGAGCATTGCCTTAATGGGAAAAGCCTATTTATTAAATCTAAAGTTTGTCTTGCAGCTTTTGCATTGGTGTATGGCCCAAAATATACGTTGTTATCATTTTTTTTTGGTTTTCTAACGATTTTAAGCATAGGCCATTTATGCTTTGTAAGCATTAGGCTGATATATGTTTTGTCATCTTTAAGAAGGATGTTGTATTTAGGCTTATATTTTTTTATTAGTGTGTTTTCTAATATTAGAGCTTCTTTTTCTGTTGTAACAACAATAGTATCTATAGAATGTACTTGTGGGATTAAAAGGTCTATAGTGATTCTATTATCTTTATTTTTTGAAAAGTATTGTTTTAATCTATTTTTAAGGTTTTTTGCTTTTCCAACATATAAAACCTTTTCTTGCATATTTTTCATTAAATACACGCCAGGCTTTGTTGGATAAGAAGATAGTTTTTTTGGATCAAAGCTCATCTGTTTTTACCTTTTCTTGAAGCGATAATAAAAATTGATGTGCTTCTATTGGGGAGGTAGTATTTAAATCTATATTTTTTATTTCTTCTTTTAATGCATCTTTTTCAGGAGGTGGGTTTTTTGTAGTGTCAAATAGGAAAAATTGTTCTATTGATTCTTTTTTCTTTTTCTTATTAGAAACTGCATTTTTTTCTAATTGTACAAGCATTTTCTGTTATCTCTAAAAACGCATTCCACCCTATTATCTCATC
>CAYUWE010000119.1:0-4453 GCA_964448255.1 uncultured bacterium
GTAAAAATAGTAAAGTTAATAGACCTAAAAAAGATAAAACTATAATAAATATTATGTTAAAATCGAAACCATAAAAATAGATTTTAGGAGTAAACTCATGGTTTCACATGTAAGACAATATTTGACTGAGCAGATAGGAAATTTGTTACATAGAAATAAAGCAAATGAAATAGAAAATGAACAGGATATATATGAAATTGGACAAGAAGATGAAGGCGAAGCTGTAATTATACAAGAAAATGAAAAGGTTGATGATTATTCAAAAACATTTCTAAATGCTGTATTTCATGGTTATAATGATTTATCTGAAAAATATGGAAAAGCAACCTTAGCAACTTTAGCTATAGGTACCATTTTATATTCTTGTGGGCGGACAACAGAAGCATGTTTGGCTTTTAGTGGCGTATTGGCTATGAAAAACACCAAGATTATTAGAAAAGCAGCAGAACCTGTCTTAGGAGGATGTTTAAAAACTACAAAATTTACCCTATCTAAGCTTTTTTTAACAAAAACAGGCCTTTTATTAACTGGTATTGGATTAGCGATTAGTTATCGTAATTGTCCAGTAGAATTATTATTTTTAAGAGATTATATTACGGATCAGATTACTTCTATTGATATGCATTATCAATTATCACAACTAAAAGATTATATTTATAAGCAGATTTCTGATCAGATTACTTCTATTGATATGCATTATCAATTATCACAACAATTTGATGAAGCTATTAACACAATGCTTGCAAAAGTAATTTTAAGAAATCCATTTGGACAAGCTACATTAGCTTTGGGTACTCATCAGTTTTTTAAGATATGTGGATTTTTAGGTGGAAAGCGTTTTTTCACTCATAGAGATACATTACTAAGCAGTATATTTGCTAGCATTGCTATGTATAATTTGGCTTATAAAGATTATCTAATACATGCATTTGCGGCAGCTTCATTATTAGGGTTTGGTACTTATGCATATTTAAGAAGCATACGAATAAAAGAACAAAATATTATGCAAGCAATAATGCAAAAAAAAGAAGATCAAAGAAAAGCAGCTAAATTTAGAGATTCTCTTTGTGCGTTATTTGGTCAAAACCCAAATGTATTTAAAGGTCCAGTAAAAGGAATGGGTAATAATACAGTTCAATTAGTAATCAATCAACCACCACATCAAAAGAATCAAGCTGCTCAGGTACAACAGCAGGATCAAGCAGATCAACCACAACCTCAGAATCAACCACCCCAAGCAGCAGCTCAACCACAACAACAACAGGATAATTCGGCACAACAAAATGCAAAAAAGAAAAGAAGATTTTTAGGTTGGTTTTGATTTTTGCAAATAAAAATATGTGGGGAATAACATGAGCAGTGTTAGCGATATAAGACAACATAACTATTTCAATAGTTTCTTTGATGGTAGTTGTAGAATTCTAAAAAATATTTCTAATGAATATGGCTATAAAACAACAGCTGTAGCTATATCATCTATGTTAGCATATACTGCTGGATATCATAATCTAGCTTTACTAATGGGAGTTGGTGTTGTATTAAGTTGTAGTAGAGAAAGGTGCAATAAATTAATAGATAAATGCAAAAAAAAAGATGAGTTCAAAGTATGCGAAAAAAAAGTAAAAGATTATGCGAAAAAAATCATATTTAGTAAAAAAGGGATTTGCCTTGGAATAACTATTGGAATGTTATATGTAGCTTCATTTTTTTCAAGTACAACACAGGCATTGGTTAAAAAGACTGCTTTAGAAAACAACTCTGATTCTAATATTGTTGCAAATTTCATGTATTCTAGCATGCAGAGAACATTTTGTTTTGAAACAATGCTTTCTGTGCTTCAATTCATTAATAGCTTTAATCTTGGTAAAACTGCATCTATATTAACTGTAGATTATACTTTATATAAAGTTTGTAAAAAAATTGATTATTTATGGGGAAGAAAATATTTAGTTCGTAGAGAGATAATCGCATCAGGTGTTTTTGGAGCAACCCTTGGTTATTATTTTAATTCATTACCTTCTATAGGAGTCTTTTCTGTGTTAATGTTTTTGTATGTTAGATATCAAAATATGGGTGCTGAAAAAAAATCACAACCAATTTTTTGTAGGGTCTTTCCAGCAGGAACGAAGACATATACTGACGGCCAAGTAAATAGAATGTTATCAATGGTAGATCTAGAAAAAAAGAAAAAATAAAAGGTCTTATTCTACTTAATATTGATGTTTTGCTAATCACAACCATTGGTTGCTACAGCTATAAGCAATATTATTTCTTTTGAGATTTATTTTTTTTAAAAAAAGAGTTTCATGCTAGCATGTTCTTCCAAAAATATTGGGAGGGCAATATGTCTAGTGTTGCTAAGAGTGATAGGATTGAGAATTTCTCAAGAGCTATTGTAAATGGTTCGTATAATTTTGTTAGAGAATGTTCAGAAAAATACGGCACTAAAAAAACAGCTGCTGTTATCGCTGGTATGGTATGTTATTCATTAGGGTATCAAGATACTGCTTATTTGATAGGAGCAGGGGTTGTAGCAAGTAATTATAGTGAAAGTATTAAAAATGCTGCAAGTAAAGCATTTGATTTTTCTTGTGATTTAGCATCAAAAGTATCTCTATATGCAGTAAACAATGCATTTACTAAAAAGGGTCTTGCTGTTGGATTTTTGGGAGTATTGTATTACTTAAATGGAGTTTCAATTTTTTCTAGCAATACCCCAAAAGTATCAAGATCAATAAATCTACTTCCTTCTTTTGATTTTTCAAATTATTTTGATTTAACAATGGAAAGAATAGGCGGATTATTTACTATTGAAACAATTTTTTTAGTATCTAAAAAAGTATTAAGCAATAGTATCGGAAGAACAGTGGCTGCATTAGGATTTGACTATGGTCTTTATAGAATTACTAAAAAATTTTGCTTGTTAGGTAAAAACGAAATACTAAACCAAAGAGATATTTTAACATCAGCGATTTTTGGAATAACACTTGGATGTTATTTTCGTTCTTTTTCTACTCTTGGTGTTTCTGCAGTATCATTGTTTTTTTATCTTAAATATCAAAATTTATTAGAGCAAAGGAAAGAAAATGCAAGAAAACAAAAAACTAAAGCCCATTTAACTAAACTTACAGATTTTGCAAAAGTAATAGGTGGTCTAGCAAAAAAAAATCAATTTCAGCCGCAACCAAGAATGTCAGAAACTCAAACTACGACACTAAAAAGAGAGGTTGTTGGAGGAATTCCACAAGGCAGTGAAAAACAAGTTGAAAGACCTCATGAAGAAGCTTCTACATCTCAAGGTGAAAAGAAAACCACTCCACATATAGAAGAAGTACCTCAAGAAGAACCACCAAAACAAATTGAAAATAGAGGCAAATGGAAACAGCTTATTACCTGGCCTGTTAGTGCTGTTAAAAGATTGTGCTCTTCTACTGCAAATGAAGATGGTAAAAAGACTTATACTGATAAACAAATACAACTAGCACTACAAGTAGTTCAAGCCTTCGAAAATGAGAAATAATCTAAAGAGTATTTTCATTTTCTTTAGTTGTTTCATTTTCTCCTGAAAATGGAAGCTCTAATATTTTTGGAACAACTTTTAGGGGGTTTAGCGTTTTAACAAGATTTCCAAGGCCTATTCTACTAAATACTGAACGTATCACTGCTTGCATAAGAGCCTTTTCTAATTTGTTTAATGGAAATCCAGTTTTATTAGAAATATCATGAAATTCTAAATGATGAATTACAGGGAATTTTATTACAGTTCCAGAAGATTTTGTAAGATATACTTGTAAATTTTCAAGTGTAAGGGTTTTTATAAGATATTCTCTAGTGCTAGCTTTATCTTCTTCAACGTCGATGAGCATTATTCTATTCCAATTATTCTCTTCTCCAGTTACATCATAATATTCAATCCCTATTACTATATCTCTTAGGGTAATAGATTCTATAGTAAAGGTCTTTTTCATGAGATCTCTAAGTGGGGCATCGATATTGATATCTTTTGTATATAATGCTGTTTGGGTTTTAGAACCTATTGGATTATGTATCACAAAATTATTAATGTTTATTCCATTTCTAATAAAATCAATATTTTCTATATCTACATCTAAGTGAAAATGTTTTGATAATAGATAAGATGAAATTTTGGCTCTATTAAGATATAGAACAAAACAAAGTACCACTATTGCTAGTATAAATATAAAAATGGCAATAAATAACTTATTGCTAGTACTATAATTACTGCCCAAAACAAATAAGTTACATTTTTACTTTTTGCAGGTTTACCTGTTGGTTTAAAAATGTTGCGTTCTTGTTCTGTTCGCTTATTATCTTGTAAAGACCAAGTGATTTTCTTCTGAGAGTTTTCCATCAAATTGATAGTTATCGTAGTTAAACTTTTTTAAATCATCTATGGTTTGAGGTAAAAAGTCAATAATTTTCATCATATGTT
>CAYUWE010000120.1:0-4403 GCA_964448255.1 uncultured bacterium
ATAGAAGAAAAGAAAGATTCTATTGTCTCTACCTTAAGAAAAAATCTAGAAGCTTTAATTAGAGCAAATAAAATTACAATTTTTCAAGGAACAGCAAAATTTGATTCTCCTAATACTATAAAAATTATCTCAGACTCATCAGAAATTATTGAAACAAAAAAAGTAATTATTGCTAGTGGATCATCCCCTGCCGAAATAAAAAACATCCCTGTAGATGGCAAATTTATTCATAATTCTACAACGATATTAGACCTAAAAAAACTCCCTAAACGAATGGTTATAATAGGAGGCGGATATATAGGCTGTGAATTTGCCTCTTTATATAATGAATTTGGCGTAGATATAACGATAATAGAAAGTTTGGAATCTATTTTAGCATCGCAAGAGGCTATAATAGCAGATGAACTTACCAAAATTTTTAAAAATGAGGGAATTAAAATCCTTACCAATGAAAAAGTAACAGAGGTTAAAGAAAACAAAGTCTATTTAAAATCTGGGAAAATCATAGATACTGATGTAGTTTTACTTTCTATTGGAAGAAAAATAAATACAGATACCCTTTTATTAGAAAAAGCTGGAGTGAAAGTCGATAATAGAGGAGCTATTACTACAGATAATAAAATGCAGACAAATATTAGAAATATATATGCCATCGGCGATGTAACAGGTAAAAATATGCTAGCACATGTTGCATCACATGAAGGAATTATCGCTTCTAAAAATGCATTTGAAGGAAACGCTATTATGAATTATGAAGCGATACCTTCTGTTATATTTTCATTTCCAGGAATAGCAAGCGTTGGAATGACAACAAAACAGGCAGAAGAAAATGGACATGAAATATTAACTGGGAAATTCCCTTTTTCAGCTTTAGGAAAAGCTATTGCTTCTCAAGAAACTGAAGGTTTTACATACGTTATTATTGAAAAAAACACTCATAGAATATTGGGAGCACACGTAATAGGAGATGAAGCTTCCAACTTAATTGCAGAAATGACTTTAGCAATAAATAATGAACTTACAATTGAATGTATTAGTGATACCATACATGCTCACCCAACATTATCTGAAAGTTGGCTTGAAACAGCATTTTTAATAGAACAAAACCCAATACACATGCCTCCTTTAAGGAATAAATAATGCAAAATCAAAATGACTATAAAGGTAATTTTCCCCCATGGCTGCATAAAAAACTTCCTAAAGGACATGAACTATTTAAAACAAGGGCAATACTAAAAAAAAAGAATGTTTTTAGTGTATGTGAAAACGCAAACTGCCAAAATAGATACGAATGTTATTCAAAAAAAATAGCTACATTTTTAGCTCTTGGTAATAAATGTACAAGGAATTGTGCTTTCTGTGATATCCCCTTTTCTAAACATCCCAATCCACCTGATCCAATAGAGCCAAAAAATATTGCCAAAGCAATTAAAGAGCTAAAGTTACAACATGCAGTAATAACAATGGTTACACGAGATGATCTTATAGATGAAGGATCTATTCATATCGCTAATATTATTAATGAAGTTAGGAAAACATCGCCAAATGTAAGCCTAGAGGTTTTAACTTCTGATTTTTCTGGGAAAAATGACCTTTTAGATAATGTTTTAAATGAAAACCCCGAAATATTTAATCATAATATTGAAACTGTAGCTTCCCTATCTGATAAAATAAGGCATAAAGCTCAATATCATAGAAGCTTATCTGTATTAGAACATGCTGCTTCAGCTAATACTTCTATTATAAAATCAGGATTTATGGTTGGATTTGGAGAAACCATGATAGAAGTTAAAGAAACAATAAAAGATTTGCATTATGCCGGTTGTGAAATAATAACAATAGGTCAATATCTACAAGCAAGTAAAAATAAATTCAAAGTTAAAAAATTTATTCATCCTGATGAATTTAAAAAATATGAAGAATATGGTTATTCTTTAGGAATAAAATACATGCATTGTGGACCATTTGTAAGGTCTAGTTACAATGCTAGGTTAATTAAAGAAAGAATAAATAAATTATGCAAGTGTGGGCAATAGGTGATTTACATTTAGCTATAGGAACACCCCACAAAAGTATGGAGGTGTTTGGAGAAAATTGGAAAAATTACCAAGAAAAAATACGAAAAAACTGGGAAAAAAATGTCCTGCCAGGTGATTTAGTTCTTATACCCGGTGATATTTGTTGGGCTACTAACTTAAAACAAGCTATGCCAGATTTAAATTGGATAGATTCTCTTCCTGGCAAAAAAATCCTAATCAAAGGAAACCATGATTATTGGTGGTCATCATTAAAAAAATTAAAAGAAAACCTTCCTCCTTCAATTTACGTATTACAAAATGATGCTATTACTTTTTCTTCAATAACCATTGCAGGAGCAAGACTATGGGATACTAAAGAATATAATTTTGAAGATATTATAGATTATACAGTTTCTCCTGTTAGTACATCCCCTAAAGTACAACAAGAAGAAAGTGAAAAAATATTTGCAAGAGAACTACATAGACTAGAACTAAGCCTTTCTAAAATGTCTCCAACTGCTACAACTAAAATTGTAATGACACATTACCCTCCCATATCCTACGATTTAAAAGAATCTAATGCATCTGAACTTTTAGAAAAATATAATGTAAACATATGTATATTTGGCCATTTACATAATGTAAAAAAAGAAATTCCAATATTTGGAGAAAAAAATAACGTAAAATATATTTTCACATCTTGTGACTATTTAGATTTCTGCCCAATAAAAATTGTTGGTTAAGTTAACAGTTTAGAAAAAATTAAAAGATCCTTTTCTTTATTATCAATTTTTCTATCTTCATCTACTTTTGATCTTTTATCTAATATTTTAATAATTTCTTTTTCTAACTCTTCTCTATCGATACACCTTAAAAATTGTGCTACAATTTGAAGAAGATATTTAAATTCTTGTTCTTTGCGAACTTCTGGAACAGTTTTTTTAACAACTTCTATAAATAAGTTCCTATCACCTGTTTTGATCATTGTTTGTAATAATTCTAATTGAAAAGATAAAGACGGATTTTTATCACAATCTTTTACTAAATGGTTAATTATTTGATTTGCCTCTATAACATTTGTAGATGTAAGCAATTTTACCTTTAATAACCTAAACCAGCGTTTAGCTTTCATAAATGGGGAAAACCCATCAATTAATTCCGAAGCATAAACATAGTTCTTTGCTTCTATCTGCTCTAAAATATAGTTATAAATAAAATTCTTTATGTCATGAGCACAATAAGTACAAAGTGAATCAAAAAGATTTGTAGGATCATTTTGCAATTCAAAATTTTCTTCTAATATATCTACTAAAATAGCCAATGCATCTTGAATTAATTCATCGCTTTCAAGTTCATGTTTTCTATATTTATATATTCTATAGTCAAATTCATCACAGAAAATTGATATAGTTACTTTTTCTGGTAACAATCTTCTCCATAATTCAAATATTATATAAAAAGCTTGATCTTCTTTATTTGAATCAATCATAGATGCAAATAACTTTTCAAAAAAATCCTCAACAGAATTTTCTTTTCTTGCATATTCTAGAAATTCTTCTTCATTAAATGTAATGCCAAAGCTATTTAGTCTATTAAATAATGTTTTTATATCGACTTTTCTAAGATCTTCTTTTAACCATTCTTCAACATAACTTGATGGATCTTCTAAATAGCTAAGCCTTAAAAAATTTAACCACGCTCTTTTTTTTCTCTGCATACCGCTTTGAAAGTAGATAAATATTTTTCATTATATGAATGAAAAAAATATTGAGTCAATTTTATTGAAAAAATATTAAGAAAAAAACAAACTTTTTTGAGTAAAAACCATGATTTATTGTCAATTATATGAAAAAAAAGAAAAAACCATTTTTTCTTATCGAAATTTTTATTATTTTTTCACTAATTAGTCTGCTTGCACTTCCTCTTGCCAGATCACCAATGAAATACTTTCTATCGGAAATTGAATTATTAGAAAAAATTGAAAGTGAAAGAATCGCTGAAAATACTTTTGCAGAAGTAAAACAAGCTTTTTATGAAAAGAAAATTCCCTGGGAGGAAATGAAAAAACATTTTTCACGCTCATATTATTTAGAAGACAATACTATTGTAATCGATGGTATGCACAAAAAAAATATTAAAAGAAAATATCAAATTGATTTGATAAAAGAGAAAAAATCAAACGACTCAATATATAGACTTATAAAAATTACTATCTCTCTCATAGCTAATAACTGGAAAAATGAAAATCAAGCCACATTTTTTCTATTATTAGAAAAAAAATGCAAATTAGAAAAAATTATAGCCTTTTTTAATAAAAAATTGCATTTTCAAAAGAGAGGAGAATTAATGCATGTCTCAAAAAAAAGAAGCATTTGAACCTTATAT
>CAYUWE010000121.1:0-4381 GCA_964448255.1 uncultured bacterium
AACCCTATATTCATATATTGGGCTTTTTATCACTTCAATAGTAGTACCTTTTTTAGGTGTTCTGTCCATGATTCTATTAAAAGGAGATTTTGAGAGGTATTTTAAATGGATGGGCAAGTATTTTAAAATAATTCTTTGCTCTGCAATTATGGCGCTTATAGGTCCATTTGGAGTAATCCCTCGGTGCTTAACAATAACTTATGCAAGTATAGGACAATACTGCCCTTCTTTATCTTTGGTAACATTTAGTACTATAGCTTGTGTTATAATGTATTTCGCTACTGTGAAAAAAGGTAGACATCTAGATGTATTAGGGAAATTTTTATCGCCAGTATTATTAGCTATATTGGCAATGATAATTATAAAGGGATTTTTCTCTACAACACTTAGCGTAGAACCGTCTTCATATACCTCAAATAAAGCTTTTGTTTCTGGCTTTATGCAAGGCTATAATACGATGGATCTATTAGCTACAATCTTTTTTACAAAAGCTATAATCGGATATTTCACTGATAAAAAGAAATCCATAGTATCTACTACGTTTAAAGCTGGTTGTATAGGGATGGGACTATTAGCTACAATATATGCTTGTTTTATAACGCTTGGAGCATTTTTCTCAAATTCACTTAAAAATATAGCTCCAGAACAATTGCTTTTAAGCTTATCTCATCAGGTGCTAGGACCATTTGGTGGCCTGTTAGCAAGCTTAGCTATAGCTCTTGCATGTTTTACTACAGCTATAGCTCTAGTTGAAGTGTCATCAGAATTTCTAGTAACTGAAATAACGAAAAAGAAAATGAAAAAACCTTTTGCAATATTTTTAGTGCTATCGATATCGCTATTTATTTCGACATTTCAATTTTCTGGTATAGCGCAATTTATAGCTCCTATCTTGAAATATTTCTACCCTGTGATAATAGCTATAACAGTTTTAAATATCTTTTATAGCCTAATATCAAATAGGAAAAAAGAAAAGCTAGTTAAACAGCTTAAAAAAGAACAAAGCTTAACTTAAAAAAAATGAGAGCTTAATTACTTAAGCTCTCAATTTTATTAATAGCTTTTTTTATAGATTTTGCTTTCTTATCCATACCTTTAAATGGATCAGATTTTATCTTCGAAAAAATATTAAATGATTGCGCTGTTATCTTTTTAGATTGTAAATCCTTCCAGCTAATTGGACATGCTATAGGAGCATTTTCTATAGCTCTAATAGAATATGGTGCAATAACGGTTTGAGCAAAGCCATTTCTCATACAATCTATAAATAACCTTCCTCTTCTTTTGTTTTTCCTTTGCTCAAGGGTAAATTCGGTTTTCTCTTTTTCTACTACTATCCTAGCTACCCTTTTTGCAAATTCCCTAGTATCATCAAATGTAATTTCTTTTTCTCTTTTTATAGGAATAACAACATGCAACCCATTGGATCCTGTTGTCATAACAAAACAAGGTAATTTCAACTTTTTTTCTAAAACCTCTTTTAATAATAAAGCTGCTTTTATTGCTAAATTGAATTTTCCCTCTGGTGGGTCTAAATCAAATATCACCCTATCTGGATTGTTTGGCTTATCTTTTTTTGATAACCAAATATGTGGGGTAATACATGCTTGATTAGCTATATATACTAAACTATCTACATCATTACACAAAACCATAGTGATGTTGCTTTTACCTTTTCTTTTTACAGACGCTGTTTTTATCCATTTAGGGAAATAAGTAGGTTCATTTTTCTGGAAAAACCACTCTTTAGTAATACCATTTGGATATCTCATTAAAGACACTGGCCTATCTTTCATGTAGCTAACTATTTTTCTTGCATTTTTTTTGTAATAACTAATCACATCACCTTTAGTTATTTTGGACTTTGGAAATAATATTTTATCTTCATTTGATAATTCTACTTTCATTCTTTTATAACCTTTTTTGGTGATTTATCTAAACGTATCCCTAAGAACCTTGGATGGCGTAATTTATGGTCTTTTGTCCACTCGGTAAAGCCTATTTCACAAACTATTTTTGGAGCAACCCAATGAACATCTTTTTCTCTTATTTTTTGAGATAATAAAGAATTTTTTCTCTCAATTCTTTTTAGCTTTTTTATTATTTTATTTAATTTTTCTCTATCAAATCCCGTTCCTACTTTGCCAGCAAATCGAAGCTCTTTTCCCTTATAATACCCTATTAATATTGCTCCAAATCCAACTCTTTCTCCTTTTGGCTCTGTATATCCAATAATTACAAACTCTTGATTGTTTACACATTTAAACTTTTGCCAGGCTTTTGATCTTTTAGAAACGTATATGCTATCTTTCTTTTTAGCGATAAGCCCCTCTAAACCTTTTTTCTGAGCTTGATTAAAGTATTTTTCCCCATCTTTGCTCTTATAAGTACTATATCTAATTAGAGATGCGTATGAGAACTTCTTCTTTAGGATTTGTTTTCTTTCTATAAGAGGTAATTTTTTTAAATCTTTTTCATTATAAATCATTACATCAAAAACAAAGTAATTTACCTTTATGTCTTTGATAAGCTTAGCTGTTGGTTTTTTTACATGCATCCTCGGTTGCAGCTTTGAAAAACTAGTTACCCTCTTATCAAATGTAACTATCTCCCCATCTATTACAAAATCCTTTTTTGATACTTTTAAAAGAGCTTTTTCAATTTCTGGAAATGATGAATTTAATAACTTTTTATTCCTTGAATAAAGAGAAATTTTTTTCCCTTTTTTACATGCAATACATCTTATACCATCAAATTTAGTCTCAAAAATCCAGTCTTTAGAAGAAAATGGATTTTTTACCAAAGTAGCAAGCATTGGAGAAATAAAACGAATAGATGCTTTTTTATCTTGGCTTTTGCTTTTTTTTGATTTCATCCATAGACCTATTTGTTTTTACAGACCTAAGATAACAAGCAACTAAGTTCTTATGATCTTCTACCATCTTATCTTGCATCTTTATCAATAACCAATTCTTCCCTCTATATCTAATTAACGCATATCCCCCATGCATTCTTTTGCCAGACAAAAATATTTCTATTCTTCCTTTCCTAAAGCATGTTTCCATAGGGATAATTCTATTGTGGCTATCTTTTTTCATATTTCTATACTTTCCCTTATCCCACAGCATAACAACACCAGCTCCATATTGCCCTTTTGGAATAACCCCTTCAAAATTGCGATATTCTAATGGATGATCTTCTGTTAATATTGCTAATCTTTTTTCTTTAGTGCTAGAAGAAGGACCTTTAGGTATAGCCCAAGATTTTAAAACCCCATTTATCTCAAGGCGAAAATCAAAATGTAGGTGCGACGACGCATGTTTTTGCACTACAAAAACTAGCTGCGTAGATTTTCTTTTTTTTACAACTTTTCCTTTTGGCTCATTACTTTTCGATAAATTACGCTTGTTATGATAAGAAGATAGTGGGTCCATATATAACACCTATTTTTTTTTATGCTTACATAAAATGAGATGCATTTGTCAAGAAGTTGTAAAAAGAAATTTATCAAAAATAAGAAAAAAATTTATTTTAATGTGAGTTTTTATTTCAATTTTACTTTATAATAACAACGCAGATAAATACTGAATATGCTCACTTCAAAAGGAGAAAAAAATGAAAGATGATATCTTAAAAGACTTATCTTCAAGAATCGAGGAATTAAAATCTTCTGGGCTATATAAAAAAGAAAGAATCATCACTTCTCCTCAACAAGCAGTAATAACTCTAGAAGATGGAAAAGAAGTTATTAACTGCTGCGCTAATAATTACCTAGGCTTAGCAAATAATGAAGATTTAAGAAAAGCTGCAAAAGAAGCTGTAGATAAATATGGATTTGGCATGTCTTCAGTAAGGTTTATCTGCGGAACTTTAGATATTCATAAGAAATTAGAGAAAAAAATTAGCAGTTTTTTAAATACCGAAGATACCATTTTATATTCTTCTTGTTTCGATGCTAACGGTGGGCTTTTTGAAACTCTACTTACAGATCAAGACGCTATAATTAGCGATGCCCTTAACCATGCAAGTATCATAGACGGGGTTCGCCTTTGCAAAGCTAAACGTTTTGTATTTGCAAATAGTGATATGAATGAATTAGAAGCAAAATTAAAAGAGGCACAAAACTGCCGTTACCGCATCATCGCAACAGATGGCGTTTTCTCAATGGATGGAACAATAGCCAACCTTCCCAAAATATGTGATCTAGCAGAAAAATATAACGCTTTAGTAATGGTAGATGATTGCCATGCTACAGGATTTTTAGGAGAAAAAGGTAAAGGATCAATAGAATACTGCGATGTTATTGGAAGGGTTGATATTATCACAAGCACACTTGGAAAAGCCCTTGGGGGAGCTTCAGGAGGGTTTACTTCAGGGAAAA
>CAYUWE010000122.1:0-4346 GCA_964448255.1 uncultured bacterium
ACTATAACCCTCGCTAAGGGATAGGTTTTTAATACATGCCTTATCTTATTTTTTGCTGTTATTTCAGCTTTTTTAGTGACGCTGCATGTATTAAAAATACAAATATCAACATTATTGCCTTTAGCTTCTATCAAGCCTAATTTTTCAAGCTGATTTGCTATAGCTCTAGATTCATACTGATTAGTTCGACAGCCTAATGTGATAATTTTATAGGTTTTCTTCATAGATTCACTTTTTTTATAAATAGTATGCCATTTCGTTAGAGATTCATTCAAGATGCCTTCTTTTACTTCCCAAAAATTATTAAAATGTATTAGATAAAATTTTAAGGGGTAATAATATGCAAGAATTTTCAGAATTGGGGTTTGTTTCCCTTACTATCTCGTTATTTTTGGTTTTTAATGCCGTTGGTCAAATACCTGTATTTCTTGCTCTTTTAGCCAAATATAAAGCTGCTCATCAGAGAAAAATTATTTTTAGAGAACTTATAATTGCTCTTATTATTATTCTGCTTTTTACCTTCTTCGGTGCTCAAATCTTACATCTAGTAGGTATTTCCCAAGCAATTATCGGTATCACCGGAGGCCTTGTACTAGTTCTAATAGCTTTGAATTTAATATTTCCAAAAGATGTTACCACTAAAGGATATCCCTCCCATGAACCTTTAGTTGTGCCATTAGCTATGCCTGGATTGGCAGGGCCAGGGACTATCACTGCAGTCATGCTTTTTTCTGCACAAAAAGGAGTGGTTTTGACAGCTGTTGCTTTCGTAATAGCATGGGTTCCTTCTCTAGTAATTTTATTATTAGCTTCATATATTAAAAATTACCTTGGAGAAAAAGGTGTTCAAGCGGTTGAAAGATTAGGTGGTATGTTGATCTGCCTTATTGGTGTTCAGATGATGGTTAAAGGAATCGTTGGTATTGTAAAAGAGCATTTCTTATTATAGAATATAGGGAGATAATTTTTTCTCTAAATAAATAGGTACTTCAGCATCTAAAATTACATTATTCCCTTCATAATCACATGAAATAACCCTTCCATTGTTCATTACTTCAGTTACTAAAGCATAATTACTTTGTGGGATTTTTAATTTCATAACTTTTCTAAGTAATGCTACCTCTCTAATCATTTGAGTAATTAAATCATCTATCCCAATTCCTTTTATAGCAGATATTTCTATAGTCTTTGGATGGGCTAATCTCACTTTTAAAGCCTCTTTTGTATCTTCTGATTTATCAATTTTATTTAAACAGATAATCATTGGCTTTTCTTTTGCATTTAATTCTTCTAATACATCAAACGTTGCTTGTATCCTTTCATCAGCACCATGTTTTGAAATGTCTACTAAATGTATTAAAATATCAGCTTCTGTTGCTTCTTCTAGTGTGCTTTTAAATGCTGCTACAAGCATATGCGGGATTTTTCTTATAAAACCAACAGTATCTATTAGTAAAACATCTTGAGAATTAGGAAGAGTATATTTTCTTGTTGTAGTATCTAGCGTTGCAAATAACTTATCTTCAACGAGTACATTTGCATGCGTTAGTGTATTTAATAATGTAGATTTTCCTGCGTTAGTATATCCGATAATTGCAAATGATGGGATATTGCTTCTTTTCCTTGCTACCCTTTGAGTTTCTCTATGCTGTTTTATTCCTTCTAACTGATGCTGCAGACTTGAAATCTTTCTTTTAATTATTCTTCTATCAATTTCAATCTGCCTTTCACCTTCACCTTTTAGATATCCCCCACTTTTACCACCTGTCCTTTGTCTGCTAAGGTGTGTCCACATCTTTTTCAATCTAGGTAGCTGATATCTTAGCTGTGCTAATTCTACTTGTATTTTCGCTTCTTTTGTTCTAGCTCTCTTTTCAAAAACCCCTAAAATTAACTCTATTCTATCAATAACTAAAACATCTTCAAAAATTTCTTCTAAATTTCTTTGCTGATGGGGAACTATTTCATCATCAAAAATAACTATGTCTATTTCATTTTCCTTGCAAAGTTGTGCAATCTCTTGTGTTTTCCCCTTTCCAATAAATGTTGCCGACTCAAATTTACGAAGAGGCGTTGCTACTTTTTCTATAACTTCTAATCCATAAGTATAACACAGATTTTCTAATTCTTTTAAATGCTCATTACATAATTCTTTTTCCTTTGAAGATAGATAAATACCAATGAGCAAAGCCCTTTTTTTCTCTCCAAGGGTAGATAACCTACCTACTGATGAAGTTCCTTGTTTTGTTGGATCTATCATTACCTTTTCTCCTTAAAAAGAAATTTCTAGCCCATCATATGCTAAATAAAAATTAAACGGTAGACTATTACTAAGCTCATTGTAATCTATCTCATGAGTTAGATGGGTTAACCATGTAGATTTAGCTTTTACTTTTTTTGCAAAATCTATTGATTCATCAATACTAAAATGATAAATCGATGGATCTTTTCGAAGGGCACTAATTACTAATTTATCAACGCCTTTTAAATCTTCAAAAACAGTATCTTCATACTCTCTAATATCTGTTACATAAGCAAAATTATTAATACGAAAACCCAAAACACTAGTTTTATTTTGCATATATGAAAAATAACTTATATCAACCCCTTGAAAATTGATATTCCCTCTATTTTCTTCTAAAATATGAAATTCAAACATCTCACAAACTGTTGTTACTTTAGAAATAGGAGAAAAAAGATAATAATACCTACTTTTAAATTCTTCTAATGCTGATAAGGACAATAAACATGGGATAGGTTCTCTATCTTTAAAATATAAAAAGCGCATGTCATCAATCCCACTACTATGATCATAATGCAGGTGTGATAACAACAGTCCATCGAAATCGTCAATATCATGTAATAGCGCTTGTTGCCTAAAATCTGGTCCTGCATCTATTAAAAAAGTTTTATTTTTTACTTTTAAAAGAGCAGAAGGGCGAAGACGCTTGTTTTTTTTATCAGTAGATTTACAAACCTTGCAATTACACCCTACAATAGGCACTCCTAATGACGCACCTGTTCCAAGAAATAGAAATTCTCCCATTATGATTTATTTCCTTTTTGTAAAAAATTATACGCTTCTAGTGAAAAATTAAAAAAGAAAATTACACAGGGCGCTAAAAAAAAGCAAAATGGAAGCATAATAAAAAACCATTCTAATACAACTGTAAGCAGCTCTTTTGTAATAAAGAAATTAGTTTTTGTAATAATAGCGGCTAGTGTTAAAACACCAACGATAAAAGCTATTGGTAAAATGGCTATAATGAAATTTAAAAGACACATAAATAGCCTTTCTTTTAAATTTTCTAATACTTTTTTTGCCATATGCTTAGTTTTAATCACTTTTTTTAATCCTACAATCGGAGTAACAAAAAAAAGCATACCTACATTAAATATACCTAGTAATATCGATAAAAATATCAATACAAAGGGAGCAAAAGATAAAATAACGCCAATATATGGTCCTACAACAGGGATTTCATGGAATAATAAAAATACCCCTAAAATCATCCAAAATAAAAGATAAGTTAAAATAACAGGAAGTGAAAGATAAGAAGAAGTGCCAATAACTAAATCCCATGACGTTGTAATAATATGCTTATAGCTTATTTTTATCTGTTTTACCTCATGGTAATATATGCGTATAAGCAACACTCCTAATGCTAATAGGATACCTGAACAAAAAAAGATAGGCAGAAAAATCATGCTCATAGATATCCACCCGCCCGAGTGAAAAGCTAAAGCCCTACAAAATACAATAAAAACACCACATAAAACGAGTATTGGAAAAACTAAAATTAATTTCTTTATTGAAAAAGATAAATACCACGCTCTATTAAACGACCTTTCTAATTGTGATAAATTCATAATCCCCCTGCAAATATTTGAAGTGAAGATAATATATCTCAAAATTAGAAAATCTCAAAGATAAGTATTTTCTTTTATGTAGTTTTCCTAAAAAAGTAATGTGGATATATAAAAGGTCTTTTTTTATTTCCAATTTTCTCATAGTACAATTGCACAGCTATACCGATACAGCGAGACATTGCTAAAATCATTGGGAAATATGAAGGATAATCAAATCCCGACATCGAAAGAGCTACACCAACAACAGCGCTTATATTAGGATTAGGGTTAGAAATATTTTCTTTTGCCCCTAGTGCTAATTTTCCAATATTTCTTAAAAATAATGTAGCTATAGTAAAAGGATGATCTTCAAAATTATCTCTTATATAATGATATAAAATAGTGGCTCTAACATCTTCACTATGAAGAGAAGGATGGCCAAAGCCAAAAAGTAAATTATTTTCATCTATTACTTTTTGTACACTCTCTTCAACTAC
>CAYUWE010000123.1:0-4304 GCA_964448255.1 uncultured bacterium
ACAAATTTTTTTAACAAATTTGCAAGAAAATTTTTATGGCAAATTTCCATATTACAAAAATAAAGAAGAAAATTTTACTCTGCGACCCTAAGGAAGGTAAAAAAAGTTATCTTATAACTTTCTCTAACGATGAAAATATTCAATACAATCCTGGTGATTGTATTGCTATAAAACCAAAAAATGATAAAACGCATGTAGGTAAAATCATTTCCCTACTAAATGCCAATCCACAATATCTAATCAAAACTTCAAATATTACACTTGAAGAATATCTACTATCCCATGTGAATATTTCAAAACCAACAATAGCACTAGTAGAACTATTATATAACAATCAAGAAGATGAAAAGAAAAAAGAAAATATTAAACAATTACTATCTAATACTAGTTTATTAAAAAAACATACTCTCATTGAACTTTTAGAAGAAAATAAAATAGAGATCTCCATTGAAGAATTTATAAAAACTCTCCTCAAACTAGTCCCTAGGCTATATTCTATTGCTTCGTCATATTTGACAACACCAAATGAAATACATATTCTCTTAAAATATGTAACTTACAATTGTGATGGAAAAAAGCGCATTGGAACAACATCAAATTACCTAGCAAATATTGCAAAAGAAAATGTTACTGGTATTGAATTCTATATTCACAAATCTAGACATTTTTTCCTCCCTGACACAACAAAAGATATTATCATGATAGGACCTGGAATGGGTCTTGCTCCGTTTGTTTCCTTTTTAAAAGAGCGCTATTATAAAAAAGCTATTGGTAGAAATTGGCTTTTTTTTTTGGAGAAAGGCATAAAGACTACTTTTTTTATTTCCAAGATTTTTTACTTCAACTACAAAAAGAAAAATTTTTAACCCTAAATACTGCATTTTCAAGAGATCAAAAAGAAAAGATTTATGTTCAAGATAGGATAAAAGAAAAAGAAAAAGAATTTATTAAATGGATAGATAATAAAGCTATTATTTACGTCTGTGGAGATGCTAAAACTATGGCTAAAGAAATTGAAGACACCATTATTTTAATACTTCAAAAGTACAAAGATTTAAGTAAAGAAAATGCAAAAGATTTTCTATTCAAGATGAAACAGGAAAAAAGATATTTAAAAGACGTATATTAGTTATTTTCTTTTGTTGTAAGAATACAAAAACACTGTACTCCATCGCCACATCCAAAATCTGTAAGGCCATCACCTGAAGTTACTGTAATGCCAACTTGCTTTCTATCTATTTGCAATAATTTTGAAATATTTTCTCTCATTTCATCAATTTTTTTCTGAATTCTTGGCCTTTTAGCTTCAATCGAAATAGCTACATGAACAATTTTTTGTAACTTTAGAGATTCACAAGCTTTTTTAAGATATACACTAGAATCAGTAATTCCATTTTTCTTACAAAGCTCCATTGCAATCCCCCCTAAAATAGGAATTCCTGTTAAAGAGGTTATTGCATTACAAATAGCATGATATACTACATCTCCATCAGAATCTGCAGCAAGACCCACTTCTTCATCAAAAATAACGCCACCAATAACACATAATTTTGAAGAGTCTTTTGGTAAAAACCTATGGCTATCTTGTCCTATTCCTGTTCGAAAAATACTATCCATTACTCTCTCTATTTTTTTTACTTTATTATTATATTACTTTTCTCCCTTATTAGAAAACTGCTTATATATTTCCATGAGCATTTTTTCCATGCCTGGAATATGGTTAAATTCTTTTTTTAAATTTCTAAAGATTATTTTTTTTGTTTCATCAAGAGATTTGACTTTCTCTTTTTTGTAAAAATGAATCCAAAATAATATAGATACTTTTAAATGTGCCTTTATCATTTCTGTTAATGATGCATTTATTTCATTATATTTTTCATCAGTATCTTTTGAATCCATCTTTTCTTTAATTTTTTTCTTTGGATGTAAAAATATTGCAAAAAGAAAACTAAGAATAAAAAATCCTATTGAAATAACTATCCAGTATTCATTTGGAAAATATTTTTCTATAAAATATGGCTTTAGGAAAAATAATAAAGATACGCTAGAGAAAATTAAAAATATCGAAAAGAACACAATAGAAATACTTTTTTTCATCATCCCACCTCAAATATTTTTCCCATCTAAAAATGGCCCTCAAGCTTTTTCTATTAACTTCTTTGTATTAAAAATACTACTAAATTCTTAACTGAGTTATATTTTTATTGAATAATTAACCCGCTAAGTTATGTATCCTCTAAATGATAACAATCAGAAGCTTATAATTACTGGTGGAAACCCACTTGTAGGAGAGATAGAAGCCACAGGCGCAAAAAATGCTATGACAAAACTTCTAGTAGCCTCTCTTTTATCTGATAAAAAATGTATTTTTTATAACGTCCCAAATATCGGAGATGTTGAAATAACAGTTGCTCTTTGTAAAGAAATAGGGATGGAAGTTCAGTGGGATAGGGAAAAAAAGATATTAGAAGTTATCACAAAAGAAATAAAATCTTCAAAAATACCACAAACTTTTTCTGGGGCTAATCGCATTCCGATATTATTAATTGGAGCATTATTAGGGAGAGCAAATGAAGATATTATAGTACCAACTGTTGGAGGAGATCAATTAGGGAAAAGACCATTAAATTTTCATATTGCTGCTTTAGAGAAATTAGGAGCAGTAATTGAATTTAATGAACATGAATGTTCATATTTTGCAAAAGCAAAAAATGGATTAAAAGGGACAACTATCCAACTAAATTACCCTTCTGTTGGAGCTACTGAAAACACCATTTTAGCAGCTATAAGAGCAAAAGGAAAAACTATAATAAAAAATGCTGCTATAGAACCTGAAATTATAGATCTAATATTATTTTTACAAAAATTAGGTGCTGATATTTCTTTTTCTTCTGATAGATGTATTATTATTGAAAATACTAAAACATTTTACGAAGTATCACATAATGTTCTTTCTGATAGAAATGAAGTGGCTTCATACGCCATGGCAGCAATAAGCACCAAAGGAAATGTTTTTATTAAAAAAGCAAAGCACCTACATATGGTTGCATTTTTAAATAAAATTAGAAAAATCGGTGGTGGTTTTTCTATCTATGATGATGGAATAAAATTCTTTTATAAAGACAAGCTAAAAGGAAATATTTTAATAGAAACAAATGTCCACCCCGGATTTATGACAGATTGGCAGCAACCTTTTGGAGTCTTATTAACACAATGCGAAGGAGAATCGATAATCCACGAAACAGTTTATGAAAATCGCTTTGGGTATACTAAAATTTTAAAAGAAATGGGAGCAGATATTGAGCTGTTCTCTTCTTGTCTTGGCAATACTATCTGTCGTTTTAAAAACAATAATCATTTTCACTCTATAAAAGTAAATGGTCCAACACCTCTAAAAGCCATGGAATTTAGTATTCCTGATTTAAGAGCTGGCTTTGCATATGTAATGGCAGCACTTATTGCTAAAGAAAAAAGTACTATCTATGGAGTGCCCTTTTTAGAAAGAGGATATGAGAATATCGTAGGGAAATTACAAAAATTAGGGGCAAATATAGAAAAAGCAAATTAAATGCTTTTACTTTTTCTATCTATCTTGCGAAAATTATTCCCCTATGAAATGGCAATTAATCCTAAAAAATAATTTTCGAACACTAGATAAATTAATCTCTTTTTTAAAATTAAATGAAGATAATAAA
Organism: uncultured bacterium; assembly: GCA_964448255.1. Taxonomy (GTDB): domain Bacteria; phylum Chlamydiota; class Chlamydiia; order Chlamydiales; family SM23-39; genus CAYUWE01. The sequence goes on from CAYUWE010000123.1 coordinate 3,696, forward strand.
AAAAGAGTATTATTAAATTCTTCTTTTCCTTTGAACTTACCTCTTCGTTTAGCTAAAAAAATTAAAAAAAACTCTATTGATGACCCTATATTTTTACAATTTGTCCCTATAAAAAAAGAAGAGATAGAAGATGAAAATTTCATAAATGATCCTCTTTTAGAAAACACCTTCCAATCAAAACAACTTCTTAAAAAATATTCTAATAGAGTGCTTTTACTATCTACACCAGTATGCTCAGCTCATTGTCGTTTTTGCTTTAGAAAGTATTGTGATTTTTCTCAAACTTCATTAGAAGAAGAAATAGAATTAATTAAAAATGATCCTTCGATAACAGAAGTTATTATTAGCGGTGGTGATCCATTATCCCTATCAAATTCTTTTTTACAAAAACTACTCTTGCAAATAGAAGAAATACCCCATGTTAAAAGAATACGTTTCCACACAAGATTTGTTATAGGAATACCCGAAAGAATAGATAAAAAATTTATATCCATCCTAAAACATATAAAAAAACAAATATTTTTCATTATCCACATCAATCACCCTAATGAATTAGATGAAGATATTTTTTTATCTCTAGAAAAAATACAAAAATTAAAAATACCTATC
>CAYUWE010000124.1:0-4291 GCA_964448255.1 uncultured bacterium
ATAGGGAAAGTAATTTTTCTTTTCCAAGGGTAAATTGTTTTTCAAAAAGTTCTTTTTGTTTTTCTGCTCCATCAATATCCATTTTATTTAATACGACTAAAAATGGTTTTTCGAGTAATGAGGGATTATGTTTTTGTAATTCATTTTGCAAAAGTAAAAAATCATCATATGGATTTTTTTCTTCCATAGGGGAAATATCAATTACATAGATTAAAATAGATGTTCTTTCAATATGTTTTAAAAAAGAAAGTCCAAGCCCTTTGTCTTCATGTGCTTTTTCAATAATTCCTGGAATGTCAGCGACAAAAATACGAGAAAAATCATCAAATTCAACAACACCGATATTTGGTCTAAGTGTTGTGAAAGGATAAGATGCAATTTTTACATCGGCAGAGGATAATTTTGATAGAAGAGTAGATTTACCAGCATTAGGCATGCCGATTAATCCGACATCAGCTATAAGTTTTAATTCTACAAATACTTGTTTTTCTTCTCCAAGCTTTCCATTGGTACAAATGTTAGGTGCTTGATTGGTAGAGGATTTAAAATGGATATTTCCTTTTCCGCCTTTGCCACCTTTGCAAAGGGTATAAGAGCTATTTTTAGATGTAAAATCAAATAGAATTTCTTTTGTAAAATAATCTTTAATAATAGTCCCTAAAGGAACTTTTATAATAAGATCCTCCCCATTTTTACCCTTTCTATTACTTCCTCCTCCAGCAGCGCCATTTTGTGCTTTAATTTGTTTTTTATTTGAAAACTTTTCTAAGCTAAGAAGATGAGTATCTACTTCTAGTATGACATTGCCGCCTTTGCCGCCATCTCCGCCTGCAGGGCCTCCTTTAGGAATATATTTTTCCCTTCTCCAAGCGACAACACCATTGCCACCTTTCCCTGCTGTAAGAGTGAGATGGATAGAATCAATAAACATAAAATTATTATTAGGTAATTATTTTTTTGAAGGAATAATGGAAACAAAAGTTTTTTTTGTTTTTTTAAATGAAACAATCCCGTCAATCAAAGCAAATAAAGTGTAGTCTCTACCGATTCCAACGTTTTTAGCAGCGTGCCATCTTGTTCCATTTTGACGAACTAAAATACTACCTGTAGTTACAAATTGACCTTGACCGACTTTTGTTCCAAGCCTTTTTGATCTAGAATCTCTTCCGTTTCTCGTTGACCCTTGTCCTTTCTTATGCGCCATTTTTCTTATTTCTCCTTAAGAGAGGTTGATTTTAGTAATTTTAACTTTTAAATATTTTTGACGATGACCAATAGTTTTTTTAGAGTCTTTGCGTTTTCTGTATTTGAAAGCAATTACTTTTTTACCTTTCGTTGGGTTTAAAATTTCTCCTGGGACTAAACAATTTTTAACGTGGGGGCATCCAACTATAACGTCTTTACCATCATTGAAAAATATTACTTTATCAAAGTCTATTGATCCTTTTTCTTGTTTAGTTAACTCGATATCGATGATATCGCCTTCTTTAACACGATATTGTTTACTACCTGTTTCAATTATTGCGTACATTTTTCCTCCTGAAAAGTGTAGAAAAAATCATAAGGAAAAAGGTATCTCATTGTCAATTCAAAAAAAATTTAACTTCGCGTTCTAAATCTTTTCCAAAAATTTTTTATAAATTTTGATTGTAAAAACAGGCAAAATACATAAAAAATACCTGCTATTAGAGCACAAGTAGCTCCAGGTGGCCAATCAAGTTCATATGAAGAAAGAGTGCCAAGAGTTGTAAAAATACTACAAAAAATAATTGAAACTATCATCATATGTGGCAATTTTGATACGTAGAAGTTGGCAATAGTTGAAGGTATTGTGATAAGAGCAATAACAAGTATTAATCCCATTATTTGAATAAGTAAGACAAGAGAAGTAGCAATCATACAAAGAAGTAAAAAATATAATATATTGATAGGAATTCCTTGAAGCGATGCTTGTTCTTCATCAATACAAATAGCTAAAAATTTTTGGAAAAAAATTATTACTAAAAAAAGTAAAACTACGTCTATTGAAGCTAAAAAGTATAAATGTTTTTTTGTTACAAGCAAAATGTTTCCAAATAAAAAATTGCTTAAATCAGCATTATATCCATGAATAAGAGAAACAAAAATTACTCCAATAGCCATACCAGATGACCATACCATTGCTATAATAGCCCCTTCTTTTTGTTGATATCTAAGGTGTGCCCATCTAATCAACGCTGCTGAAAGAATAGCTGCAAAAAATGCACCGTAAATTGGATCAAGCCAAGAGATTTTGCAGTTATATTTTAGCCATAGAAAAAAACCAATTCCTCCTAAGATAGAATGTCCAATACTTCCTGTAATAGAAGTTATTCTTTTTATTACTACATAGCTACCCATCATACCACTAGCAAAGGAGGCTAATAGACCTGCAATAAGAGCTGTTTGTAAAAAAGGGTTGTTGAATATAGCATTTGAGATTGAATGAATCATTTTTTTCCCTTTTTTATAAGAGGTTTATGGTATAGACCATAAGCTACGTGGTTGCATAGTGATTTTTTAGATTTTTCAATAATCGACTTTTCTACAACTAAAATGCTATCTACATTTTTTACTACAGTTTCTAAATCATGGTTAACCATTAAAATAGTTTTCTTTTTTTTATAGCTTAAAAGTAAATCGAAAATAATTTTTTCAGATTCTTCATCAATATTGGATGTAGGCTCATCTAATATTAACAATTTTGGATCGGATATTAAGGCTCTTGCAAATAATGCTTTTTGCATTTCTCCACCTGATAGCGTTCCAACAGAATGTCCTTTTAAATCAGATAAGTTAAGCATTTTTAATAGAGTTTCACATCGTTTATGAATGGATGGGGGATATTTCCCAATCCAATTAGAAAATGAGACTGCACCTAAAAGTATAAATTCATATGTCGATACTGGAAGGGTTTTATCAATACTTGTTGATTGGGGGACATATCCGATATTTTTTTTAAATGTAGATGGGTTTTCATTAAATATTCGTATTTTACCTCTAGTTGGATCTAATAACCCCATTATTAATTTTAAAAATGTTGTTTTCCCTCCACCATTAGGACCGATGACTCCAATAAATTTTCCTTCTTCTATTGAGATATTAACTTTTTTTAGAACTAGCCCTTCATCGTATGTAAAATCTAAATTCTTAATTTCTATCTTTTTTTTCATCATCTCTATCCTTTTGGGATAAATTTATATTTTTAGCTAATTCTTTTAGATTTTCAAAGTAATTTTTTGAAAAAGGATCAACCATTACCATATTTGCATTTTTTAATTTTTTTGCAATTAGCTTTGCTCCAGCGTTGTTGTATTGAGGTTGCATTATTATATTTTTAATATTTTTATCTATTGCTAAGTTAATCAATTTTGTTAGTTGTTTTGTTGTTGGATCTTTTCCTTCATGTTCTATAGGAAGTTGGAAAAGTGAATAATCTTTACAAAAGTAAGTAAAATCAGGATGGGAAACGATTATGTAATTCCCTTGAATATCAACAAGTGTATTTTTTAAATAAAGATCTAGATTAGATAGCTTTTCTATTAGTTTCTGTGAATTAGCTTCGAACAATTCTCTATATTTGGGATACTTATTTGATAATACATCTTTTATTGTATGTACTTGCTTAGAAACAATAGTTGGACTTAACCAAACATGACGATCTTTTATTGTTTTATGTTTGTGGCAAGAAGCTGTTAGATCAACTAGATCAATATTTTCACATAAATCAATTATCTCAAGGGAAGGATTATGGTTTAATAGAGCCTTTTTAATCTGCTTTTCAAAAAGATCTCCTAAGCTAAACCAGATATCAGCATTATATAAGCTTTCAATTTGCTTTATTGTTAATTGATATGAGTGAGGGTTATTGTTAGAGGGGATTAGTGTTTTTACATCAAATTCATTTTGAGTGATTTCTTCTAAAAAATAATCATATGGAGAAATGCTTACTAATAAAGTTGATTTGTTAGTATTTCTGTCTGATTTCTTTATATTAAAAAATAAAGAAAAAGAAAGTATAATAAATAGGATAACATAGATTAATTTTTTCATTTCGAAATACTATCTTGTGAGAGCAGAATTTTGCAAGGTCTAACTTGAGAAGAAAATGTCTTTAGTATAACCTAATTTGTCTTATGTTCTGGAGGAGTGTCCGAGCGGCCTAAGGAGCACGCTTGGAAAGCGTGTGTTACGTGAAAGCGTACCGTGGGTTCGAATCCCACCTCCTCCGTCTCTATTTTAGTTTGAGCTGCTTATGTGTTAATGATTTTAG
>CAYUWE010000125.1:0-4208 GCA_964448255.1 uncultured bacterium
ATAGATTTTTCTTTAATATTTTTTAGTGTGTATTCAGATAATGAAGAAAGGCCATCGACTCTATAATAATATGATGAGAAATAATTATCTGTTGGGGTTATTCTAATAGGAGCATTTAATGAAGTGAGTTTTTCTATCCAATTTTTTTCAATACCCGTTGTTACAGATAAAAATACTAATATCAACCAAACAACAAGAGATATTACTATTACTGACATTAATGATATTAGAGCTGTTGCGAGCGTTCTTTTTTTTGGAATAAGATATTTTGCTGCAATGAAAAGCTCAAACATAAGCTATTTAGCTTCTTTAAATATTACTCTTTTACGTAGTGTTTTATCGTATTTTTTTAATTCTAATCTTTCAGTATTATTTTTTTTGTTTTTGGTTGTCCAATAACATTGAGCACTTTCAGTACTTTTTAATTTAATATTTTCTCTAGCGCCCTTTTTAGCCATTATTATTTCCTCTATTTTTTAGAATTTTTCATTCACTTAATTTTATATCACTTTTGAAAATCAAACAAGGGGAATCCTTGTTTTAGCGCAAAGATCTAATGAATCTTGGGTTTTTGTTTTAATAAATTTTTGATATCCCAATCCTGCTATCATAGCTCCATTATCTAAGCTAAAGCCAGGCTCGGGCCAATATATAGGAATATTTGAAATTCTATTGTGAAGCATTTCTTTTAATTTTTTACTTTTTGTTACACCGCCACCAAGATAAATAGCTCTATAGTCTTTTTTGTTAATTGCTAATAAAATTTTTTCTATTACGTCATTAAAAGATGCTTTTTGAAAACTTGCCGCTACATGCTTTTTTTCAATATCTTTTAGTATAGATTTATCATGTTTTTTCCCTTGCTGGCCTTTTATGGTATATAAAACTTTTGTTTTAAGACCGCTAAAGGAAAAATCAAATGGAGAGTTTTTTACTCTTCCTGGAGAAAATTGATATCTGTTTTCATCACCATCTTTTGCTAGTTTTTCTATTTCAGGGCCACCAGGATATGGCAAATTTAACATAACAGCAACTTTATCAAAAGCTTCACCAATAGCATCATCTATGGTTTTACCTATACTTACATATTTTCCTATATCTAGTATTTCTACAAGTTCTGTATGGCCACCAGATAAAACTACTCCAAGTGAGGGGAATTGAACTTTTTCTAAATCATTCATCATAGAAGCATAAAGATGAGCTTCTATATGATTAACTCCAATTAATGGTTTATTTAATGAATAAGCAAGGGTTTTAGCAACATTTAACCCAATAAGAATAGACCCTAAAAGTCCAGGACCATTAGCTACAGCAATTAAATCAATTTCTTCTTTTGTAATATTTGCTTGTGTTAGTGCTTTATCTATTACGTAAATAATATTTTCTAAATGGCTCCTACTTGCAAGCTCGGGGAAGACTCCACCATACTTCTTATGGATATCTTCTTGTGAAAAGATAATATTTGATAAAACATCAACTCCATCTTTTACAATTGAAGCTGCTGTTTCATCACAAGTTGTTTCAATGCCTAACGTATACATAATAATTTTAAAAAAATTATCTTAAAATATAACAAGAAAGGCTTTTTTTGTATATTTGAAGTTATTATTTACTTCAGATAAATATCATTACTTGTTTATTAGTATTTGCTTTTAACTAATTATAATGTCATTGTCTTTCAATTATTTTTAAGACTTGAAAGATTATTAATGTTTCTTTCTCTTTTTTTTTGAATAGAAGTTTTAAAAAATAAAGAGGTTGTTTATGTCTGTTTCTTCAGCAACAAATTCTTTCCCAAAACCACCTATTGAAGCGAAACAAAATCCTCAATCTAGCAAGAAAGATAAAGATAGCAAATTGGTTGGTAATGTAGTAGATGCAAAATTTTTAGCTAGGGGGGTGGAAACTGCGGCAAAAAAACTTGGAGAAACATTTAATCGGGATACATTAACAAAAGTCGGTGAAGGTTTTAGAACTGCTAAAAATTTTCTGAATTATACTCAGGATGCTGTTGCACTAGGCGAAGGTGTTTCCAAAAAACCTGAGGATGCTGCAAATGTTGCAGCAAAGGTATTGGTTGGTAGAGGTAAAAGAGATGCTAATACAGCCATATTATCTTTGTTATTCACTCCTTATGGTGCTGCAGTCATAAGCATTGCTAATCATTATTTAGAGAAAATTGATTTTAACGAACCTATGTTAACAAAAGAGGAGCCAGAAGATATTTTACTTGCACGGCTCGGTCAATTTGTTATTCATAAAGTTGCTAAACCAATGGATACATTATCAGGAGTTGCGAAATATATTACAGGCGTAGATGTCGAAAAAAAAGTTGTTAATGCCGTAGGTGCTGGACTCCATGGGATGGTGCAAGCAGAGATAGAAGAAGAAACAAGAGATGAGCAAATGGCAATAGCCTTTTCTCATGGTGTCCAAGCTGGTTTTCAAGCTGTAAAAAATGGTGTTTGTACAATGGGAGGGCTGGTTAAGGAAGTTGTTCAAGCTTCTATGAATCAGTTCATGGAGAATGGAGAGAGAGAAGAGGCTCTCACGCGTCAGTTTGTAGAGAATTTAACTACAAGAGTAAATAGTTTTTTCCAAGAACCGGTTTTATTGCCGATGGTGATTCCAAGGCAGAAGTTGCAAACCACAAGCTCCTCTTTATTATTTAAGCCCTTTGTGGAAAAGAGTGAGCATGGTTCAGGGATAGAAAATGGCCTAGTTCATTCATGGGATAATATGGCTGATGCTGATGAGGGTGGCTCAGGAACTGATCTTTGGCTATTAGATGAAAAATATTATCAGCATTCAGGTGAAGATCCAACCGCTATGAATGTATCACAAGAAGCTACTAGAAAACGAAAGTATTCACAGTTAGTACTTGGAAAAGATTTTACAGAAACTAGTCCAAATAAAAAATTAAGATTTGCCTCTGAATTTTTAGATAAGGAAGATGATAGATCCCATTTGAAGATGGTTTGTGATCAACTTGCTAAAGATGCTGTTGTTCAGGCAAATTCAAAAGAAAGTACATTTCCACCTATACCAAGCATGTGGGATAACATTAGAGTTTTTGCTACACCTAGTGGGAATGATGTGACAATAGGATTGACTTTTGGAAGGCAAGGTTCTTCAAGCAGTGCTCTTCATAATTCTCAAATAGAAAGTTTTGTTCAAAGCATGCATTCGACTAGTGGTCATGCCGGAACTTATACTCCGGCGCAAAAGGAAGTTATCATGCGTAATGCTCTTCAAACATGCGATGTTTTTCGAGTGGATCCACAACCTAAACATGGTTTCTTATTAGATAGATATATGGAAATGTATCTTCCAAATGGATCAAAAGTACAACTAGGATTTTGTGATAATGACGATCCACGTCGACATAAAGTTTACTTGCAAATTGTAGGTTGGTCGCATGATTTAGACGATATTATTCAACCACATAAAGATTTTTATCTTCGTAAAGGCAGAGGGCAACTTGGCCTTTTTCATCATAAACCTGTAATGACTCAGTGTTTGGAAGATCAGGTATATCCATATTTAGATCAAGTATTTCAAGCTTTAGGAGATAAACATGTAAAAGATGTGCAAGCCTATCTTGATAGTTACGATTTTGCTAGTGCAGAAGCTCTTGTTACTAGGGCATTAGAAAAAGTCCCTTCGTGTTCAAAATACCGACGGGCTATGCAATTACTGCAATCTGCAGAAAATAAGTTTATGGGGGAAGTGCAATCATGTATTGAAGGAGAAGATTTTGTACAAGCAGAAGCTCTTGTTAAAAGAGTATTAAATAAGTCTTCATCATATACAATGAATTGTGCGTGCGCTATTAATGTTTATCTTGCACAACAAAAATATTCTCAGGCTTTACCTTTTCTTAGGCATCTTTGTCGAAAAAATTCTTCTGATCCACAATTAAGAGTTCTTCTAACTGGAGTAACAGATCAATTAGCTCATCAATATTTTCAAAATAAAGATTTTAATAATTGCTTAAGAACTTATGAAAATTATTTTGCTTTATATTCCAATGATGATGAAGAAAAAGTTAAAGCTGCGAGAGTATGTTTAAAGTCCGATGTTTCTAATCTTAAAGAAAAAGGAGGTAGTTGGATAGAAGATCTAACAACTCCTGCTGCTTTTAAGCTAAAAGCTTTATATGCTGCTAAAGAAGATGACTATTCTCTAGGCTGCAGGCATTTATATAG
>CAYUWE010000126.1:0-4112 GCA_964448255.1 uncultured bacterium
GTTTTGAGATTTTTTATTTTTTCTTGAAGGCTATCATTACACCCGCAGACAAATAAAAGCCGCAAGAATTTTTGTTATTACTAATGTTTTTTGAAACCCATCTTTTTCATATCGAACTGCATATAATCTTTCATAACTAGTTCTTCCCGGCCCAACGGCCTTGAAATAACCTTTATTTATAATTTTACACATAATTTTTTTCCTTTACTAAGTTTATTGTGATAAGTATTCCTGAGTAGCTTTTATACCCTCTAAGTACTCAATTACAGCTACAACATCTTCTATTGTAATATGTTCAAAATCGTGATGTATTTCATCTCTTATGTAGAGCTTATCATTTACTATTTCAGAAACTCTGAAATGGTAATATTCTGATGAGTGATTGTAAGTAAATATGAACTTATATCTTCCAGGTTCAGTATCATTACACTCTCCTTTATGAATTGAAACATCAAGAAATTTAGTTATAGCCACACTATATACCTGGTAGCATTTTTCATATCGAACTACATAGATTCTTTCATAATAATATCCTGGGAAACAGGGCTGACTAAATGTAAAATAACCATGATGTAGAATTTCATACATACGATTTACCTTAAAAGTTTATTTATATAAGCAACTAGCATGCGCATTGTCTAAGTGTTCAATGACAGCTAACACTTCCTCTTTTGAAATGTTTTTATAACTGTTTTTTATCTTACTAGAAACATTAGTAAAATTATTAAGATCAGGAATTGACAAACCAAGAAATGGGTTTTTTCCTGATTGAAAATTATAATCTATTTCGTAATTATGATCATTACTAATAGATAAATAGTTGAAGCCATTGAAAATTCTTGCACTAAGAAATTGAGTAATTACTAAAGTATAATTCATTTCTCCTTTTATAAAGCGAACGCAATAAACAGAAGAAAACTCAGGAGTATGACTTATATCCTTAGCTTTAAAATAACCTCGGTGTTGAATTTCATACATATGGATTCTCTTTAATAGTTTATTTCTCTAATCAACTAACAGACACAGTATTTAAGTATCTAATGACAGAAAAAACATCTTCATCTGTAATATGGTCAAAATTGTTGTTTATATAACAATTTACATCAGTAAAACGAGTCCTAGGTATCGACAACAAATCTTTTTTACAATATTTACCTCCACTTATAGAAATATTCATGTAAGTAAAATTAGTATAAATTTCAGAATCATTGCACATGCCATCAAAAATGCATGCTGCTAGTTTTGTAGTAATTGCTAGAGTGTATTCGCTATCCATTTGTGTATAACGAACGGCATAAACATGCTTTAGAACAGGGTTGTCAATCCCAATAAGTGCAAAATAACCACGGTGTAGAATTTGACACATATACTAGTCCTTAAGAGATGCTACAAATCTTCTCAGTATCAATAATTTTAGCACCTTGTTCTTCTAAGTGTTTAATGATTGTTAAAGCATCGTCTACTGTAATATGTTCAAAAGCGTTTATTTTTAGACTAGATATATCAGTAAGATCCTCTCTTGGTATGCTAGGGATTTTTAATGTAAAATATATAGGTCCCCTTTCTTGCTCGGTGGTGCATTTGTAACTAATACCTTGGGTATTATAGCAAGCACTATGAAAAATAGCTGCTGCTAGGTTTGCAGTAATTACTAGAGTATAGTACATATCTTCTTTTGTGTAGCGAACTGCACAAATATTAGAAAGGTCAGGATTCTGTGATTGATCAGTTTTAAAATAAGCTATATGTAGTATTTCACACATTTGGTTCTCCTAGAAAGTTTAATTGGCTTAATAAGGCATTTTTGTTAATCAACTAGTAGATACTGGGTTGCTTTCTAATAATTTAATGGTAGCTAAAATCTCTTCCTTTGTAATGTTACTATAATCGCTTATTGTACTAGATACATCAGTAAGAGCCTCACTTGATATATTAGGAAAGAATAAGCGATCAAATATAGAATCTCTTCTAAATACTGACAAATTAGCAGCATGGTAATGATGACCTTCTGCATTATAGAGATGCTTATTAAAAATAATAGCAGCAAGCTCTTGAATAATTACTAAAGTACGTATGATGTCTCCGTCATTTCGTCTGTAAGAGACTGCATAAATAGATGGATATGGATGAGTAGTTTCTTTTCCTATAGGTTGATAATAAGCTTTATATTCTATTTCATACATTCAATAGTCCTTATTAAAAGTATATTTGGCTGAATAACTTATTTACAAAACCTTTAAAAAGCAAATTTTTTTTCATTTAAAAAAAATACTTATATTCTTATGTTCAGATTAAGAGGTGGTATATGAAAGAGATATTAGGTTGTAATCCATGGTTTTCTATTTGGGTAAAACCAAGAATGACTATTCAACATATTATAGATTATAAGCCAAACTATAGGTTGTGGTGGCTTTGCGCTATATATGGGTTTGTTAGTATACTTGGTTTTTTCCAAACTTTTTCTTTTGGATATTTTTTCCATTTTTATGGATTAATTGTTTTTTCAGTTATTTTCTCTTTTATTTGTGGATATGTAATTTTTTCTATTATTGCTTTTTTTATGTATTTCGTGGGGAAGTGGTTTAAAGGTAAAGCTACATTTAAACAAGTAAGAGCAGCAATAGCTTGGGCCAATGTACCCATGATAATTATTGTTGTCATATGGATAATATTATTATGCTTATATAAAGGTATTTTATTTAGGGAATTTACAAAATCTGTTCCATTAGATACTGCTAATACCATTATATTGTTTGTACTGATGATAATACAGATAATACTGTCTGTTTGGAGTATTATCATTTTTATAAATGCATTAGCACAGGTTGAGAAATATTCAATAATTAGATCAATTTTTACTATAATTGTTGGAGCGATTATTCTTTTCTTAGTATTTATTGCATTTTCAATATTATTGGGATGGATTATCGCTTAAGATATTCTCTCTAGTTTTGAAATGATTTTTGGAAATAGAATCTAATAGTTCTATTCCTTTGGAATTAACTATTTGTTTGCCAGCTTCTATTACTAATGAAGAAGCGCCTTTAGGTAAATTAATAGATATTTCATCACTTAATTTTTCTAATCCTTCTAAAAAGCTATTTCTTGCTAAAATCGATGCTGCTGCAACAACAACATCTTCTTCTCCTTTATGCCTTTGCTCGAGATCTAAAGAGATATTTTTTTTCTTCAAAGCGTTTAATACGACAGACTTTGCAGCAAATTGATCTATTATAGCTTTTTTAATATGAGTTTTTTCATAGAGGTTAGCTAATACAGTTGCATGAGCCCATCCAAGAAGCATATTCAGATTTTGAAAGCTTTTATAAAGCTCGTTGTATTTTTTTGGAGAGATGCAGATGTTTACATGAGCTAATTTTTTTATCTTTTCTGCTAAGGTTTGTACTTTTTTATCGGAAATACGTTTGCTATCGATAACGCCGATGGATACTAATTCTTCAATTTCTTTTTCATTTGCAAATACCCCGGAAATACACAATGGCCCGAAAAAATCTCCTTTCCCTGCTTCATCAACACCCATCCTTGGTGTTAAATCAATATTCATTAAGGGATATGTATATGAAAAATCTTTTAAAATCTCAGGTTCTAGGTAAAATTCAATAAACTGGTCTTTTTCTTTTCCTTGAACAACTAAAGAGCCAGATTCATAAAGTGTGCATATGATTTTATTTTTCTTTGCAGAAAATATAGTGTGAGGGGGATTTGTTAAGGTAAATCCTTGATTTTCTAAATCGTTTTTTAGTTTGTCTTTTAGATTTAAATTTATTTTAGTTGAAAAACAATTTGGCTTTTTCTTTTCCATAAAATTTTTTCTTTTCTTTAAATTTAACCATTTTAAGAAGAAAAATTACAAGGAAGATGTTTTTTCCTTTGAAAAAGATTTCTGATAATTGATCTAATCGTTGCCCCAAATAATTTTATAATAAATGATTTAATACAATGGCAGTAAGAGTAAATAGATATGATCATAAAGTGCTTTTTCCATATAAGGACATGGAGGGTCAATTAACTGATATTAAGGCTAAGGTAAATAAAATATTTATAAGGGAGAGTGACATTTTAGATAAAATGCAAACAAATGTAAGAAAACG
>CAYUWE010000127.1:0-4090 GCA_964448255.1 uncultured bacterium
GGAGGGATGTGTCTCTATTCAAAACCCCATCTTTTTTCTGGAGATACCTTATTTAAAGGAAGCTTTGGAAGGGTAGATTTTGAAAATTCTAGTTCTGAGAAAATGTTAAGTTCATTAAACAAATTAAAATTATTACCTAAAGATACTATTGTTATTCCCGGGCATGGAGAGAATACAACTATTGGAGGTGAATCTTGGCTGGAAAATGCTAAAGAACTTTTATCATAAGTCTTTTAATGGGTAAGGTAATCAAAAAGATCTTTTTCTGTTGTTATAATTAAACTTTTATAAATGTTACTTACATTTATTGAAGCTTCAATTATTTCTTTATTGCCAACGCCAGGTAGGCAAATGGCATCTAAGGATTTAATATTTTTATTATTTTTTAAAAAATTTAGTCCCGTCATGTAATCATTGACGCTAAAGCCTTCTTCTTCAACACGAAAGAATATTAATTCTCTATGATATAACAATGCTTGAACAGCGAAAAATAATCCTTGGCTTTCTTTTGGTGGGTTGCCTAAATTATCTGGTAATTCAGGTAATGAATGCAAAAGAAAAGGAGTGTGGAGAGGTCCTTTTTCAGCCTCGCCAAACAGAGCAATAGTTAAAATCATTTTCTTCCTCTTTCTTATTCCCATATCTTGAATAATTATTTTTTTCAATAGGCATAAATATTGGGGAAAAGAAAGAATTAAAATAGCTTAGATATTTTTTTTATTAGCCCTTTAGCTTTATATTTTATAAATTTGATTATTCGTTTCGTTTGAAAAGAAAAAGACCATTTGAAATTGATCAACATGGAATATAGCATTTTTATGAATGAAATTTTCAATGGGTTAAAAGAACTGATTGCAGGTACATTGGTATGATGGACTATCCTTTTAGGATTAGTATATTTTTCTTCAAGCTTTTGAAGTAAAGTTAACACTTTGTTTATGCTATTTGGGTAATCCATGCAATATGGTTTTAATAACTTTTCATCTCTACTATAGTATATAAAATGATGAATATCGTATTGAAAAGCTAAGTCATCAGGATGCGTCATCTGATATTCAACGATTTCTTTTACGTTTTTTGTTCCATAACCTATTATTTCTAAACACGTATCAATTCCTGAAAATACTTTTGGAGTCCAAAATAAAGGAATTGGTGGCATTAGGTTTAAGGGTCTAATGCTTTCTAAAAATAAAGTGAACCCGGAGATTCCAATAAATAATATATCCGCATCTCTACAAAAATATGCGGATAAGATGTATTTAAGACATGATGTATATTCTTTTAGATTTTTATATATTTGCTTAGGATTAATAAACTTTGAAAGATATTTTATCCGTGGATGATGAAAATATTGCCAAGATTCTCCAAGAAGAACAAACAAATGATCAGGGTATCTTTTTAAAAGACGAAATAGTAAATCGTTATATGATTTAATCCCATCTCTTGGATGCCTTTTCCAAGGGTCATTCCCTCTATAATGAATTGCTACAATGGGTTTGTTATTTGGGTTAATTTCTTTGTGAATTTTATTCAAGAATTCTTGATACTTATCATTTAATTCTAGATCGTCTATATAAAGGCCATAATCATAAATTGCTTTGTAAGTATAGGCAACAAGGTATAAATCGATGTCTTTTAAGTTATTTGTGTAACCGAAATTTACTTCTAAGGGACTAGCTCCTCTATATCGATAATTATTAATAAAATAATCATATTTTTTTGCTATCGTGGATATATCTTCTTTTTTTTCAGTGAGAATAAATTTATTAATCCATTTTGGTTTTTTGAAATAATTATTTTGTGGTTGTTCAGGATAAAATATAAAATCTAAGCAAACAGAATCGTTAAGTTCAAAATTATATACTGGTTGAGTAAAAGTATTTTTTTTTACATTGCAATGATGCCAAAGATATTTTGCAGGGAGATAATGTGCTACATTATCTCCTGTAAATTCATTTTCAGTATAATAAAAGATGGGTGAATTAATTATTTTTTTTCATGGTAATTTACTTTCTAGCTTTTATCAGAGAGATATCCCCAATATTATAAAATTCATTTTCTATGTTATCTATAGATTTGCCTGTAATCATATTGAACAGCTCAAAACATTGTGCGATTGTTTGTTCTATCGTTGAATATTTATATGTTCCAGCACGTCCGATTGAAAATACGTCTTGTGGCAGGGATGACAAGTATTTTTTTGCTAGGTTTATATATTGTGTTATCATATATGGATAAAGTTTATTATTTTTTGAAGGTATTTCCATTCCTAGCAAAGTATCTTCAGCCTCGTAAAAGGTAAGTTTTTTATATTCAACTATTCGAGTAAATGGTTCAGATTGTGTATAGTGACAAAAGCGAATATTGCCTGGAAATATTTGTTTAGCAGGCAATACAAAAAATATAAACTCTCTTCCTACATAAGGAAGTTCTCCATAAACGTTGTTTTGTAATTCTGCTGGACAAATCGAACTGATGATAACATCTCCAAAAAGAGTTGTGTCATCATGAAGAGTGATAGATTTATGTTCTAAGTCAATATTTTTTACTTTTTCATTTAATATTACATTTGTTCCTTCAAGAGTCTTTGTGAAGTAATCATTATAACCATTTTTTGCAATAGGATAACCAATTATTGCATCTTTGTAGCACAGCTTGCTCCCAGAGTCTATAGGATTATCTTTTGCTGACCAATTAAAAGTATCTAAACTTGTATTAGAATCTATCATCCACATTTTTTTAGAATAATGATTGACAAACATGTCATATAAGGTTGGACCTACGCTATTAATCCAATATTCTTCGAAATTTTGATTTTCATGATTTATATTTCGTGAAGATAGTTCTTCTAGAATTTTATTTTTTTTGTTCATTTTTGGAATATCATCTTTATGAATAGGATAGGAATAAAAGCATTTTTCTTGTTCTACATAACTCAATAAAGAAAAAGGCAATTTCCTAATTTTTACAAATAAGTTAATCCAATTGAATATCTTTTCACTATAACCATAATATGGTCTTGGCCCATAAGTAAAAGGGTGTCCCCCATGGAAAAAGGTGCAACATCCGCCACCAATATAATTATTTTTTTCAATTATTGTACAATCCCATCCTTCATTTTTTAATAATTGGGCGATAGTGCATCCAGCAAATCCTGCACCAATAATTAAAGCTTTTTTCATTCGTTTTCTCCGTAACATGTCTTGCAAAATTCAGGAGCTGTTTCTGAGTTTTTTATATT
The DNA here is from genome assembly GCA_964448255.1 of uncultured bacterium. GTDB lineage: Bacteria > Chlamydiota > Chlamydiia > Chlamydiales > SM23-39 > CAYUWE01. The sequence goes on from CAYUWE010000127.1 coordinate 3,242, forward strand.
TTTTCTAAATGAAGCATATTTGTTATGCCAAATATGATGAAAATCTTCATATTTTCCAAAATTGATTACTTCTTGATTGGCTATATAACAGCAGGGAAGAATATGTTTGTCAGTTGTGATATATACACGTTTGAAAGGTATTTGACAGAAGTTTGTAGAATCGAATTTAGGATGAAAGAAAAATGTTATTTTTATTCCAACATCCTTACAAATTTCGAATAATTTTTTGAAATCCTCATTAGTAAAATTATATTCTGTAGATTCAATATTATCACCGTCTCTGCCATAATTATGCATCGCCAAGCTATATGTCATTTCTTTAAATCCTAAACTAGAGAAAAATTTTGGAAATTCAAAAAATTGATGTTTATTAGTTTTTTGGATTACTACCCAGGCTCTGACAATGGTTTTTTTTACTTTATTGTTATAGTTATTAATAAATTTGCAGTTTTCGACTAACCTTTCGAAATTACCACCTAAGCGTATTTGTTCATATGTGTCTTTTGTAGATCCATCAATGGAAATATTGATATCGTGTACACAAGTATCGACTAATTTTTTATAATTTTCATTAACATGTAACAAAGACCCGTTGACGGTAGTTCTAACCCATAAATGTTTACTCATTGCATAGTCTATCATCTTGAAAAAATCCTTATGAAGCAGTGGTTCCCCAACACCTTGGATTTTTATTTCCATTAACCCTATTTGCTCGTTGACTATGTTTTTGAATTCTTCGAAAGTCATATCTTTACGTTTTTCTTTGAATGTAGAAAGAGCACACATAATGCACTTGTAATTACATCTTTGTGTTGGCTCTAGATCTATTAATAAAGGCTTATAGTTTAC
>CAYUWE010000128.1:0-275 GCA_964448255.1 uncultured bacterium
ATAGCAGCTAAAGGTAAAAATAAAAATATAGAACCAGAAATTAGTGTTATTGCAGCAGCTGATGCGTTAAGTACTCCAAGTGCTGAAAACACCCCGCCATTAACGCTAAAATCAGATATTATTTGATTTAATTTTTCCCTATCTTCTTTAGGATTAGTATAATTTAATTCTAGTGTAACATCTCTTTTTGATAGTACTTTCGGAATTGAAAAAATACTCATATATATTCCATACATTTTATTATGAACTTTACTTAATAATAAATGGATTAATCC
>CAYUWE010000128.1:285-4012 GCA_964448255.1 uncultured bacterium
AAGTGCAGGTATTTTACAATAACGCCAAATAATAAAAAACTGATAAAAAATGACTATTAAATAACAATTAATTTAAGTAGAAATTAGAATTTTAATTGTTCTAACGTTTTTTTTGCTGTTTGAAGAGTTGGTGGATTATAAGTAACAAGACAACTATCAATAAAAACAGCTAAAGTTTCTACTTGCTCTGGTAAATCCCCTCTTCTTTGAGCTGCTTGAAGCATAATTTCTTTGATAGTACCTAAATTAGGAACTTCTACTTTTTTTAATTTATATGTCTTATGACCAAATTGATTTACATCTTCTATATAAAAGTCTCTTAAACGAGGTGATTGATAGAGATTTGGATGTTTAAATTCTCCTTTTAAATTATAAATTGCATTTAATGCACATAAACCCTTTTCAACAGCATCCATTTCCCATTCAAGACCTCTCCAAAACAATGGCATTCCTGAATATAATTCAATAATTATAACACCGATACTCCATAATTCTATGCTATTAGTACACTTTAGTCTTAATATCCTAAGAATATGAAGGTAAAATAGAGTTTGACATAGTCCATGTTTTGGTAATTCTTCTCCTGCTTTTAGAGGCCTTGCTGTACCAAAATCTCCAAATACTACCCTATCCCCAACTAAATACAAATTGGAAGGTTTAATATCTAAATGCGCAATACCTTCTTGTTCAAAAGCACATATAGTAGATAATAGTGATCGTAATATATTTATAATTCTTGAAAATGAAAGGTTTAAATAACTCTTATAAAATTGTAAAAACTGAGAATAAATATCTTTTTGTGGAAATACCTGCATATTTAGAAAAAATTTTTTTCCAATTTTTCCTATGCCATATACTTCTGGGATAAATTCTCTTGCTACCTCGCTTTTTCTAAGTTGCATTAAGACATTCATTTCATTTAATAATGATTTATTACAGGATTGAAGATAAGTATATGAAGGTGTTCTAGGAGCTCTAACACCATCTATAATATTTGTTCTGCTGCATAAACACCTCCCAGAATGTAATGCTAACAATATCTCATTAAAAGAAAATTGTTGATTGGCATATACCCTTTCTATTGCTGAAGATGGACTGTCACTTGCTTTTAAGATGTTTAATCTTCTTGCTGGAATTTTTATAACATCTTTTTGTGGTAAAACATAATTTCTAGCTCTATGAAAAGCAAGTTTTGCTATTTTCACAGCACATGGAATTACTTTTCCATTATCATCTTCAAAGCTTGCCTGATAAACTTCAGCTAAAGAACCTTCTCCTAACATTTTATAACAACTTTCAAATCTTTTAGAAAGAGGCCATTTTTCTTTCTCTTTTCTTTCTCTATCTGTTCTTCTTTTTTCATGTGTTCTTATATCAAATTCTTCAAATTGCTCAAAATTATCAAAAACCGTCTTAGCAAAAACAGTCAATTTTAATAAAATATTATCAAAATCATAAAACTCTGATACATCTTTTATTACTTGATCATGTATTTTTCTAATATCACGTGTTGAAAAACATCTTTCTGCTATAAAAAAATGACCTGATTTCCTCTCATATGAAGAAAATGCACTTGTAGGTGAAGCTTTAACTGGTACTAATGAAGCGCTCATGATATTTTTAAATATTTATCTAATTCTAATTTGTAAAATTGAGAGCTTGGTATAACAGCTAAATGGCAAACCCTTTTTCCTGTATTATCATCAAACCCACTAACAATATATCCATCTTTGGAATATGGCAAAGTATATTTGCCACTACTTGTTACAGAGGTAAAATTATCGCATCTTATATTTGGATCAAAACTCCTCTTTGAAATGTAAAAAGTAAGATTTTTTTCATGCTGTTTAGAGTATGATATTTCAAGTGTTACATCTTTTGATGCAATAGAACGAAATGTTTCTTGAGCCTCTTTAACACTAGGCCTTTTATAACTAATTAAGCTATCAATAAACTCTGCTATTTTCCTTAGTTTTTCTTCATTACCTTGTAGAATTTGTCTTCTTCTTGCAGCTCTAAATATTCTTTCTTTAATAGAATCCGCTCTCAAAGAGGAATTAAAATACGCTTTTATTTCATATTTACCTTCTCTTTTATTAAAACCAAAAAATAAATTTGTCCTTTTACCTTCTTGCAATATTTCTTTAGGAATCTCTCCTTTTAACTGCATTATTTCTAACAATAGCTCCTTTTCAGAATCTGGTGTATCAGGAAAACGTTCTCTTGGTAAAAAGATTCTTTCCCCTGTGATAAGTTTAAAGAAAATATCACCAGCGCTCCACAAATCAATATTACTTGTATATGGTAAGCCTAATATTCCTTCTATAGAACGATTAAACAAGGTTTGCATAGGGCAATGTTTTCCCTCTTTTTTTGGAACTGCAAGAGAAAAACGTGTACAAGAATTAAAATCACATAATTTTAATTGACCATTATGCCAAAAAATATTTTCCATCTTAATATCACGATTAATTATTCCTTTATCATGTAATAAAGCTAACGCATCTAATAATTGCTGCATTAAATCCATTGTTTCATTTAATAAAAATTTTCTTTGTAGCACCACTACTTGGTCATAAAGATTGCCTTGCAAAGCTTCCATTATTATACAATGATTCCTACCGGAATTAAAATGATCCAACATTTGAACAAAACAAGGATATCCCAGTAATTCTTGTAATATTTCAGCTTCATTTCGTACAGCATCATATATTGCGTCAGTTCTAATAGGACTCTGAAGTATTTGCTTAGATACTTTCATTGCTACAGCACATTGATTTTCTCTATCTATTCCTTTATATACTATACCAAAGGATCCTTCCTGATACCTTGACTTTCCACTCAAGTAACAATATCTATCACTACCTGGTACTATCAGTTCATGGAAATGTTGTCTTTCATAATTTAGCCTTGCACTATTTTCTAAGACCCGTTGCAATACTCCACTAGTATCAGGTGAACGCCTTTTCCTCGATACAACAAATTCCGTAGGAACGCCTAAAGGCCACCTTAAGCTGGCTCTTTGTGTAGACATTTTATTACTCTCTTATAAATTTTGGAAAAATATATTACTTGAAAACATAAAAAAACAGTTTGTAATTATTTTTGATCTTATAATCTTGCATCTTTTAAAAATTGCGCTAGCAGTTCACGATCCGTTGAAGAAGCTGAAGAAGACCTTCTACGAGCTACTTCTTCTTCAAGTATCGGTAATGGTGCTGACGTTGCTGCTTTTGGTGATGAAGGATCAGATTCAGCAGTGCATATACTTCCATCGTCTGATAAAAAAGAAAGTCTTCCAGAATATGCCGATGGCCTTTGAGTAGTTTGAGCAGAAATCCCTGAAAAACATTCTTCTCTTGTTCTAATAGGTCTATTAGCAAGAGCTTCATTTAAATGCTTATGTATCTCCATTTGTGACTGAGGTTTTTGCAAATAAGAATCAAATCCTTGTGACTTTAACTCTTCAATTTTTTCTTGAGTATATTTATTAGCAGTATATGCAGTAATAATAACAGGAGTCCTACCTGTTTCTTTTTCATCTTCTCTAATTTGCATAGTTGCCTCATCACCATTCATTTCAGGCATGTCAATATCCATTAAAACACCATCGATATTATAGAGGACCTTTTGCTCCTCTTTTCTTGTAAGCCCGTCCCATTTTATAGATGTAAATACGTTACCTTTAAGAGCTTCGAAGCATCCTTAGCATTATTTACGTAATAAG
>CAYUWE010000129.1:0-4005 GCA_964448255.1 uncultured bacterium
ATGAAAAGTTAATTGAGTTCGCTCCATTTAACCAAGAAGCATTATTTGATTGTGCTCAATCAAGTTGCATTATAGGGCTTTGTGATGAGTCGAAAGAAAAGTATAAGACTTTATTAGACAACGACCCATTTCATAATCAGGCAAGTTTAGCAGAAGAGAGAAATAACATAAAAAGCCATCCATTTTTAGAAGCTGATTACAGATTTTATTTTGAGAAGGGTAGAGGAAATATTGACAGGTTAAAAAGGGATAAGGCGAATTTTGCTTTAGGGATTCCTTTTTATTGTAAGCATATTTTTATGGCCGATGCCATTTTATGGGTAGAAAAACCAACATTTGAACATGGCACGCAAGTTGAAAATAAAGCTGAATTTTCTCAAGGGCATCCAGCTAGTGGCTATTCATTAAATTATGATGGTTATTGGTCTGAAAATTTCCATATCTCTGCAAAATTTATGCAAAAATTTTATAAGAGTCATCGTTTCCCTGATAGAACATCAGGAAATGTATTTATAACATTTAATGCTAACGATTATTTTAAGCTAATTGTTGGATACGATAAGGCAAATCAATTAGACAATTATTTTTCATTAGTGCAGGGAATACAATATGGCGAATGGTCGGGAATGATAAGTAGTGTTATTAAGAAAAGAATGCTTTTTGATATTAAATTTAGGTTTCAAAAGTTTAATGACAGTAATTTCATACAATATGACGACATAAATATCTCATGTATTTTCCAAGAGTTTCCAAAGATGTTAAAGCTAACAATGCGAGGAGAATATAGAGATACCAACCACCTAAATAGATATGTATATAATGGGCCTATTTTAATAAATATTATTCATCCTTATTGGACACCAAAGAGATATTTTGCTGCAAATATTGAAATGCAGTGGAGACAGAATCTATTTAAACCATATTTTTGTGGCAACTCACAGATATATTATGATTTAAAATTAGCTACAGGTAGCGATACTGAGAATAATCGATTTATAAAATTTGAAACCATTATAAATTTAGAATTTTTTAAACATTGTTTATTATATTTTAGGGGATATATCCACCGTTCTATGATATGGAATTCAGGAGATGTATCTGTAACATTTAAATATCAGTTTTAGTAATGAAGAAAATTATAAAAACAAGTACTTTACCACACCTTTTCATGACAGCTGTAATAATTTCATTTATTTATATAGTTGTGAGGTTTTATTTATATATATTTGCTGCTGACATATGGTATGAAATACTATTTGGAATAGTTTTGCTGTTATCAGAAGGTTTTATACTTATTCATGGAACGGGATATTTAATAGATCTTATTAGAGTTATCAAACATAAAAAAGTTATAGCAAAACAAAGAAAGAGAAAAAAGAAGCTTAAATCTTTCCCTCCAATAGTAATACTAATACCTTCATATAATGAACCGATTGATGTAATAGAAGCTACAATTGCAAATTGTTATAACTTAAACTATCCGAATAAAAAGGTAATTTTATTAGATGATACTCGATATGACAAAGTAAAAAGAAAAAAGAGGTTAAAAGAATACAAATTAAAAGTTGAAAAGCTTTGCAAGGCCTTTGGAATATCACTATTTAGAAGGCCGTGGAGGGCAGCAAAAGCTGGAATAATCAATGATTTTATTGACTATACAAATAATAAAAAAATTAAAGATGTTCAATTAAATGATTTTTCAGAAGAGAAGGCAGATTGGGAATATAAATACATAGTAATTTTTGATGCTGATCAAAATCCTTTTCCAGATTTTCTAGATAATTTAGTTGTTCAAATGGAAGATAATCCAAAGTTAGCATTTATACAAACCCCACAATATTACACTAATTTTGAGACAAATAGAATTTCTAAAACGGCAGGTATGCAGCAAGTTGTTTTTTATGAATATATATGTGAAGGGAAAAGCATTAATAATTCCATGTTTTGTTGTGGTACTAATGTAATATTTCGAAAAGATGCTCTGATAGATGTTGGAAAATTTGATGAAACAACTGTTACAGAAGATTTTGCGACATCCATTAAATTTATTATGAATGGTTGGGAAACAAGATATGATAATACTGCTAAAGCATTTGGGTTAGGACCGGAAGATTTAGGTAATTATTTTAAGCAACAATTTCGCTGGGCATTAGGTACTGTTACTGAACTTAGAAGAAATTTTGTTAGATTATTTACTAATCCAAGATCATTATCTCCAAGTTCTTGGTGGGAATATTTTATTTCAAGTTCATATTATTTAATTGGATTGGTTTATTTGATATTGATGATATGTCCTATTTCATATTTGCTTTTCAATATACCGAGTTATTTTGGAGATTTTAAAATTTATGGAATAATCTTTGTCCCATACTTTTTTGCAACTTTATCATCCTTTTTTTGGAGTTTAAATAGCAGGGGATATAGCCCAAAAGATATTTTATTAGCACAGTGTTTAATCTTTTTAAGCTTTCCTGTGTATATAAGAGCTTCTTTTTATGCATTAATTGGGAAAAAAGCAAAATTTGCAATTACTTCAAAAAAAGTATCAAAAGAATTTCCTTTAATAAGGTTATGGCCACAGCTGATTATGGCAACGCTTTGTTTTGTTGCGATTGTATGGGGAATAAATAAGTTGATGTTTGAGCCTGTTTCATTTTTAGGTGTTCTGATCAATATCCTTTGGTGTTCATATAATTTTATTATTTTAAGTTCTGTCTTTTACTTTAATACGGAAGAAAAATATGAAAAAGATACTAGTACTTCTATTATTGATACTAACACATAGTACCATATGTGAGGAAACCAATCCATTTTGGGGAATAAATATAGAGGGGTTTCCTATATGTTCAAGAAAGCTTTCATCATATAAGAGAAAATTACCTTTGAACATAAAAGTATTTAATTTTTATTTAGCTTGGAGCGGAGCTGATCATTTTGATGATTCTGAAAAGCTTTTATCTACTCTTCAAGATATTTCTAATAGCAATGCAATAGCTAGTATTACTTGGGAGCCGGAAATATATGATAATGGCAACAAGAAAGCTGTTTATTATAAAGATATATTAGATGGGAAATATGATAATTATATCATTGAATTTGCAGATACAATAAAGAGTTTTGAGAAGGTGGTATTTTTGAGATTTATGCATGAGATGAATTTAAATACTTACCATTGGGGAGTTGAAGAAAGTAATTATAATGAAAATTACCCTAAAATATACAAATCAATATATAGATATGTTGCAAACATATTTAAAAGAAATTCTATAGATAATGTCATATGGATATTTTGTCCTAATTGTACATCTGTGCCTAATGAACCTTGGAATAATCTAATAAATTACTATCCTGGTGATAGATATGTAGATGTATTAGGGATGGATGGATATAACTGGGGGACAACACAGACTCTGGAAAAAGATGGGTGGAATAGTCAATGGCAATCTTTTTCTTCTATTTTTCTTCAAACATTTATTGAACTAAGAAAAATTGCTCCTTCTAAATCGATAATCGTATGTGAAACGGCATCGGTAGAAGATAAAAGAGATAGATGGATAGAAGAAGCAATAGAAACATCAAAAAAATGGGATATTAAAGGTATTTTATGGTTTCAGGTTAATAAAGAAAACAAGTGGTCTTTAACAACTACTGAAGCAAAAGATATCTTTGAGAAATATCCAAATAACTTATCTCAAGATGATATAATCAGGGAGTTAATTTATGAAAAAAAAAGCATTAATAGATGACCTTAAAGAAGCTCTTAGGTCTGAAGAAAGTGTAATTAAAATATATGCTCAGCATATACGTGCTCTTTCTAAAAGATGTTCTTTAAGCAAACCTTTTTTAGATAATTTTAAAACAATTACGAAATTATTAATTGGTTATTGCGATATTCATAAGAATAAATGTAAGGAACTTATAAATTATGTAAAAAAGGAGAAGAAAGATGATATCTAAAAATGAAGTTAAAGAGCCCCAATTGCAAACTTGCCTTCACTTGTGCAG
>CAYUWE010000130.1:0-4001 GCA_964448255.1 uncultured bacterium
ATTATGAATCATTGGAAGATTATCAACAAAGAGATTCAGAGAGTTTACCAAGGGCATATAGAATGGCTCCTCCGGCAATAGCTGTTGGATATCAGTCTCCTGTTAGTACAGGTTCTCCTGTTTCTCCAGATAATAAGTTTATACCAATTTCCCCATCCTCTCAATTCTAATTAGATTCCTTTCTTTAAATATGCTATTATTTGGATAGATAGGGATTTATGAAAAAGATATTTTTACTTCCAAATGTCATAACAGCTTTTGGTCTTGCTTGTGGGCTTTTTGTCATATTTAAAGTAAATATGATAGAGCCAGGTTGTGGATATTATGAAGTGATGATGACATCCACATTTTTATTGTTACTAGCAGCATTTGCAGATTTTGTAGATGGGGCTATAGCAAGAGCGCTTCATGCGCAAAGTCAGTTTGGATTTATCTTTGATTCCTTAGCCGATACAGTATCTTTTGCTGTTGCTCCTTCTGTATTGATGTTAAAAAGCCTATCTTTGCAGCAAGGGACATGGCTCTCTATTTTAGCTGCTACAGGAGCTATGGTATATTCCCTTTGTGGGGTATTAAGACTTGTTAGATTTACCATGAAACCACAGATTACAGATATCCTTGAAATGAAAAAACATTTTATAGGCCTTCCTATACCAGCAGGTGCTGCTGGAGCTGTTTCTGTAAATCTTTTATTTTTATCTCCTTTATTTAGGCAATTTTGTGAAGTCAACTTAGTTACAAGATCTGTTGTATTATCTTTAGTGATGATATTTTTAGGGTATTTCATGGTAAGTAGGTGGCGGTTCCCAAGTTTAAAAGGCCTACATTTTCGTATATCTTCTTTTCCTTTAGTATTTTTTACTGTTTTAGCAGCAGTATGTGTCTTTTATGGGATATTATATTACTTTCCCTTTGCATTAATCATAATTTCTTGGAGTTATATAATTGTTGCAATAATCCTTGGTATTATTAGGAGAATTGCAGGTAAAAAATCTAAAACTTTAGAAGATTTTGAAATAGATTCAGATGAAGAAGAATAGAGATTAATTATCGTTTTTTCTAAGCTATGAAAAAAAGGTGATTTTTTATGATTTTCATAGCTGTTGTTTTACTCTTCTTATTTTCCTTGTTTTTTATGTTTTTCTACTTTCAGAAAAAATCAACATTTTTTGAAAAAAAGATGACAGATCAATTTAAATCCATTTCTTTTGATCTTATGGAGAAAAATGCTAATAATTTTCTAAATATTGCGCAGATGTCATTAGATAAATATCAAAAGCAAGTAGAAAAAGAAGTGGAAAAAAGGCATGAAGATATTAAATCTTCTCTTAATCCTGTAAATGAAACTTTAAAAAAGATGGAAGATATAAATAGGCAAATAGAAAAACAAAGAGAAGGTGCCTATTCATCTTTGCAAAAACAGATAGATACTCTAATAACATCAGAAAACAACTTGATAAAAGAAACAGCAAATTTATCTAAAGCTCTATCATCTCCAAATATTAGAGGGGGATGGGGGCAGATTCATTTGAAAAGAGTTGTTGAGTTAGCAGGGATGGTTAATCACTGTGATTTTTTTGAGCAAAATACTTCTACATATGATGGTAAAACTATAAGACCAGATTTGATTGTAAAACTCCCTGGGGGAAGGCAGATAGTTATAGATGCAAAAGCCCCAATAGAAGCTTATCTAACTTCAGTGGATGTAAATGATGAAGATGAGAAAAAAAGAAAATTAAAAGAACACGCACTATCTGTGAAAAAACATATAAAAGATCTTTCTTCAAAAGAATATTGGAAACATTTTTCTCCTTCTCCAGAATATGTGATATTATTCTTACCTGCAGAAGCTTTATTTAGTTCGGCACTGCAGATTGATCCAACATTATTAGAACAAGGGGTGAAGTCAAACATCATCTTAGCAACGCCGACTACTTTAATTGCTATTTTAAGAGCTGTTGCATACGGATGGAAGCAAGAAAGCATTTCTAAAAGGACAGAAGAGATAGCAAAAGTAGGAAAAGAACTATATGACAGATTAAATATTATGATAAATCACTGGCATAGACTTGGAAAATCTCTTTCTAATTCAATAGATTCATATAACCAAGCTATTTCATCATTTGAAACAAGAGTAATGGTATCAGCAAGGAAATTAAATGAATTAGGAAGCGTGAAAGAAGATAGTAAATCTATAGATTCGCTGCAGGAAATTAATTTAACAACAAAATCGATAGGTCTGCCAAATTTGACAGACCTAGAATAAATTAGTCTACAGAATTAACAAAATATGCTGGGAAAGCAAAATTGTTATTTGGCCTTGGCGAAGCTTTAACTTTAATTATTTGTCCAACATATTTTTCTAAATTTACATGAGTGCTATATAGAAAAGCTATTGGAACTTTTGTCTCTTCAAAGCGTAGTACATAGTCGCCAGGTTTATTTTTTATATCGTATGAGAAATGCTCTAATACACCTTCTAGAATTTCAGAATTCACTTCTTGTTCTTGATAAAAGTCTTTTATGCTTTTATCTGGGTGATAGGAATTCCAGCTGATATATAAATCTTTTTCTACGATTGCCCAAGAAGCTGTAGAAGGTGGAGCTATAACTTTATCATCTATATATTTGCCATTAGCTCCCCATAATGTAGGTTCGCTTTTTACAGGAGCTTTTGGATCAGATGAATAATCTTTTACTTCAGTTTTTTCAATTTTATTCATCTGAGAAAATATTTCTTTTTTTACTTCTTCTGTTAGTTCATTTTTAGATTCTAAATATGCTATTTTCTTTTGTAAGTATGTGTCTTGTAATAGGGCTAATCCTTCTTTAGCTTGTTTTACATGCTCATCAAAATCTAAATATCCTTGGATTATTGCTTCAAATTGTGAAATTGCATTTTGAGGCTGCATTTCATCAAATGGTTTTTTACATTCTTCTTGAGTTATGAAAAATGCGGAATTTAGTAATTTCTCGACTTCTTCTTTTTTTTGTTCCATTTGTGATAAAAAGTGTTTATCTCCAGCATAAGAGAGATATTCTTTTGCTACATAAAATTTGGTATTGCTAGGTGGAATAATCTCTAACCATTTTCTATTTTCATCTGATACTTTTCCTTCAATTTTATCTCCTGCATGCATCTGACAGATAATTGGAGAGTTAACATCAGGATATAAGCGTATATTTACTCTTTGGGCTTCTATTGTATTATCTAAAACATATGATCGAAAAACATAAGCTTTTATATTATGAGGGGGCTCTACTGCCCAAAAATCATTATCTTCTCCTACAACTAGAAGATAATCTTTTTTATTAAGTTCTTTAATAATATGACTGTTTAAATCTGGTTCAATACGAAGCCTAACTTTACTTCCTATAATTTTCCCAGTAAATGGTTCGAATTTTTTTTCTTCATTTGTTGTATTTGCAATTGAGCAATTAATGAAAAGAAAAGAAAAAATTAAACCAAAATAGAATATTGATTTTTTAGACATGTCCTTCTCTCCTACATAATAGTATTAATTGCGATTGTAGAGAGAAAATCTTTTTTAAACAAAGGGTTTTTATATATAAGAGATTAACTTCTTAATACAGCTTGTATATGCTCACATTTTTTCTTGCCGCAAGTACAGCCTATGGGTTCTCCTAAAAACACTTGATAGTGTTCATCTTTGTCTAATGGATTAGTAACGATATAAAGATGTTTATTTGTTTGTTTGATATCCCAAGATTTAAAATTTAAATCTTCATCGCTTACATCTTCATCTAAATTTTCATCTTCTTCATTAGAAGAAGGAGTTTTATTAATCCCATGAATTGCTCTTGCAATTTGACAATGAACACAATTGCAATGAGGTTCTGGTTTTGGAGTAGCTATTGTTGTTTCATCGCCTAATACCTTTGCGATACTTGTAATTTTCTTTAAGATTTCATCAGGTAAATCAGGCGCATTTTTGTTCCATATTTAATGGGAAAATCCCCCAAATACCCTTTTTAGGTTG
>CAYUWE010000131.1:0-3968 GCA_964448255.1 uncultured bacterium
CAGCGCGTAGGTTAACTAATCTTACTCCTTGAGTAGACCTTCCCATAACGCGTACATCTTTCATACGTATACGCAAAGTCTGTCCAGATGAAGACATTAAAAATACTCCATCTTCATCTTTTACTTTAATAGCACCTATAACAAAGCCATTTCTTATGCTCGTAAGGATTGATCTTACACCAACGCCACCTCTATTTGTCTGTCTGAAATGATCGACCTTTGATCTCTTGCCATAGCCATTTTCACAAACTACTAATATTGTTTCTTCTCCTGATACTACAACACATGAAACAACATAATCTTTTGGACCTTTTAAGGTTACTCCTTTAACTCCCCTACAAACTCTACCCATTGGCCTTACTTGTTCTTGCTCGAATCTTACCGCCATACCATTTCTGGTAAATAGCATTATCTGTTGTCCTTCTTTCACAAGTCTAGCTTGAATAAGTTCATCGCCCTCATCAATTTTTAAAGCGTTAACTCCCTTTTTCCTTGGGTTGCTATATGCTGACAGTTCTGTTTTCTTAACTATACCTTTTAGAGTAGACATCAATATATATGCTTTTTCCTCAAATGAACGTATCTTCAATACTGCAGATATTTTTTCATCTTTTTTCAAATCTTCTAATAAATTGATAAGAGGTTTTCCTTTTGACCTTCTTCCTGTTTCAGGAATTTGCCATACTTTCAACCAATAACACCTTCCTAATGATGTAAATATCATTAAATTATCATGAGTTGAAGCAACATAAATATCTTTTAGAGCGTCTGTTTCTTTTTTCATATCCATACCGATAACGCCATGCCCACCCCGTCTTTGTTCTTTAAACGCAGTTATTGGCATACGCTTTATATAGTCATCTTCAGAAATCGCAATTATCACTTGCTCATCTGCAATAAGGTCTTCCATTTGGAATTCCCCTTCAGCAGCAACAATTTTTGTTTTTCTTGGTGTTTTAGATATTTTTTTAATATCTGTTAGTTCAGATCTGATTATATCTTTAACCATTTCTTCGCTAGCAAGTATTGCTTTATAGTGAGCTATTTTCTCTAATAGGCTTTTATATTCTCCTTCAATCTTTTCTCTTTCTAATCCTGTTAACTGATACAATCGTAATTCTAATACTGCTGTTGCTTGTTTATCTGTTAGAGAAAATAGTGACATTAACTCAACTTTTGCTGCTTCTTTATTACTGCTAGCTCTAATTAATCTTACTACCTCATCTAAATGGTCTAATGCTTTGAGATACCCTTGTAAGATATGAGCTCTAGCTTCAGCTTTTTTTAGTTCATAGCGAGTACGTCTTCTTATCACTTCCATGCGATGATCAACCCATGCGCTAATCATCTGTTTAACATTCATAGTCCTTGGAAGGCCTTTATCCAAAGCTAGCATATTACTTCCAAAAGTAACTTGCATATCACTATACTTATAAAGCTGATTGATAATTACTTCAGGAATTTCTCCTCGTTTTAATTCTAAAACTATTCTTAGCCCTCTTTTATCAGAATCATCTCTTATGTCTGATATCCCGGTGATTGCTTTGTCATTAATCAAATTTGCAATATGTTCTATTAATCTTGCCTTATTAACATTATATGGAAGTTCACTTACAGCAAGCTGCATTTTACCATTGTCTTTTGTTTCAACTTCTATTACAGCGCGAAGGGTAATTTTACCTCTGCCAGTATGGAAAGCTTCTTTTACACCCCTATATCCACAAATTACACCACCTGTTGGAAAATCCGGTGCTGGCATAACTTTCATGATATTATCTATAGATACTAAAGGATTTTTCAAAACAAGTAATGTAGCATCAATTAACTCTGTTAAATTATGAGGAGGAATATTTGTAGCCATTCCAACAGCGATACCTGAAGAACCATTACATAATAAATTTGGAAATTTTGCGGGGAAAACTATAGGTTCAACTTTTGTCTCATCATAATTAGGTATATGGTCAACGGTATCCTTATCTAAATCATCCATTAACGACATAGAAGCTGTAGTCAATCTAGCTTCGGTATAACGCATAGCCGCTGGTGGGTCTCCATCTACGGAACCAAAATTCCCCTGCCCATTAATTAATGGATATCTCATCATCCAATCTTGCGCCATCCTAACTAATGTTGGATAAATTACTGTTTCACCATGTGGATGGTAATCTCCAGAAGTATCGCCAGAGATTTTTGCACATTTCCTATGTTTCCCACCTGCTGTTAGATTAAGTTGTCGCATTGCATAGAGTATCCTTCTCTGAGATGGTTTTAACCCATCTCGCACATCTGGCAATGCTCTTGAAATAATGACAGACATAGAATATCGAAGGTAACTAGATTTCATTTCCTCTTCTACATTGCGTGGTAATATATGTTCATTTTCCACGTAAGACATGCTTATTTACTCCTTTTTAAATATCCAAATTTTTCACAGATAATGCGTGTTGCTCTATAAATGCTCTTCTTGGAGCTACATCTTCCCCCATTAGCATAGTAAACATATGATCAGCTGCTATAGCGTCTGGAAGTGTTACTTTAACTAATGTTCTTTTTTCTGGGTCCATTGTAGTATCCCATAATTGATCGGCATTCATCTCTCCAAGACCTTTATACCTTTGTATTTCTATTCCTTTTTTGCCGTTAGTCCTTAAGAAATCTATCACTGATTTAAGAGAATATACTGTTGAAATAGCCCCTCCCTCTTCAACGATATCATACAAATCTCTATTAGCTTGGAAATAATCTTCTAAAACTAAATTAAATTCCTTTAATCCCTTTTCAATTTTATCAAGTGTTTTTTCATCAAATAATTCTACAAAATGCAGAGTTTTAGGGATGAAGCTTAACATCTCATCTGTTCTTTCTTCTTCAGGGATAGAAGAAATTGTTTCTTCATGAGTTTTTCTTTGTAGTAATTCATCTTCTCTTTTCAATTCGAATAACTCTTCTCCTGAATATACAAACTTATTTTCATCACCTAGTGTCAAATCAAACTGAGGTAGTTTATTATCTTTATTTCTAGCTTTTAAAAATTCCATAAAAGGAATACCTTTTCTTTCAATAGCTGAAATAAATGCTTCTACTTCTTGAATTACTTTTAATAACTTTTTCGACTCATCTAAATCTAATGAATTATTACTTCCAGCAGGCCTTAATAAAATATCTGCCATCCCTAATTTCAATAAATGCTCATCCATTTCTTTTTCACTATGAATATACACAATCTTCTTTTTCTTTTTTATGCCGTAGAGTGGTGGCTGAGCAATATATATGAAGTTATTTTCAATTAATGCTGGCATATGTCTATAAAAGAATGTAAGTAGCAATGTTCTTATGTGAGAGCCGTCAACGTCAGCATCTGTCATTATAATAATTTTATGGTATCTCAACTTTTCAATATTAAAATTATCTTTTCCAATACCACAGCCTAATGCTGCTACCATCGCACCAACTTCTTGATTTTTTAAGACTTTCTGCAACCTTGATTTTTCCACATTTAAAATTTTACCACGTATCGGTAATATCGCTTGGAAACGTCTATCTCTACCTGATTTTGCAGAACCTCCCGCAGAATCTCCCTCTACTATATATATTTCACAAAGCTCGGGATTAGTCTCTTGACAATCTGTCAATTTTCCCGGAAGCCTTGCGCTATCCATCGCTGTTTTTCTTAATGTCAATTCTCTTGCTTTTTTTGCAGCTTCTCTTGCTTGTGCCGCTATAATTACCTTTTCAGCAATAGATTTAGCAATAGATGGATTTTCCTCTAGATATGTAGATAACTCTTCCCCTGTTACTTGTTGTACCACTGATCCAACATCACTATTTCCAAGTCTTTGTTTTGTTTGTCCTTCAAATTGTGGGTTTGGCACTTTTACAGAAATTATCGCTGTAAGGCCTTCTCTCATATCATCGCCGCTAATAGAGATTTTATTATTTTTTAAAATCTGGTGGTTTTTAATCTATGT
>CAYUWE010000132.1:0-3893 GCA_964448255.1 uncultured bacterium
GTATCAGGATGGAAGGAAATAATTAAAAAGTTTATTCATCTTTTTTCTTTTATTGCATTTTGAATTTTCCTTATCTGTGTATGGGAAGACAAAAAAAGTGTTTTTTTCTCTTTTTTTATTGCTAAGACAAAATTTCTGATAAATTCTTCGTATTGGCTATTATTTTTCATTGAAGTAATAGCAATAGTTTTTATTTGTGGCTTATGTAAGATATTTTTAGTAAATCTATAAAACTTATCAGACATGCTATTTATGAAATTAATCATTGCGTTAGGACAAGCTTGTAAAAAAGTTATAAGATCATTTTTTGAAATAGTTATTACATCAGTTTCTCTAGGAGCAAAGAGATTAATATGCCACGGCATTTTAGCAAATAGAGGCGTTTCTCCAATGATGTCGTTTGTTTTTAATTCTCCTAAGAATTTTTTTTCTTTATTCTTCTTTTCTCTATAAGCTATTAATTTGCCATTAGTAATGATATAGCAAAATTCTTCTTCCTTACCTTGGTAATTTAATGATTGTCCTCTTTTAATAGTTTTTAAATGGCATTGTTGTGATAAAAGCTGGAGTTTCTTTTTGTTTTCTTCTTTGAAAAGAGGGTGGTTAGATAGAAATTCAAAAGTATTATTCATATTTTATTTTCTGTTTCCATTTATTAATGTTTTCTTGGCTATATCGATACCCTATTTCTTCAATTGCATCATACCTATAAAAATCAAGTGTTCCATAATCATCGATAGGAGGTCTTATATATAGTGTAGCAATATTGCTTTCTATTAACTGATTTTTTTTCATTTGCCCTCCTAGATCTGCCATTCTTGATAATAATGGGCAAATCGTTGGAAAGATATTTTTTTTATGTAAAAACTTTTCTTTTAAAAGTGATAACCCAGAAACATGCTTTGCACAAGGAAATAGGAAAAACGGTTCTAAAATAGAAGAAGAGTCTACAGCGATAATTTGATTAACATCAGAAAAATTTGCCATTATATCGATTGGAAAGAGGTTAAATAGCCCTCCATCTACTAAGATATTATTATCTTCCCAACAAACTGGGAAAATACCAGGGATAGAAATACTAGCTCTAATAGCTTGGTATAGTGGTCCAGAAGTATGTATCTTTTGTTTTTTTTGTGTTAAATTAGTTGATATTGCGAAATATGGAATAGAAAGGTCTTCGATATCTTTATTTGCATAGTAAAGAAGTTTTTTATGTAATTTTTTCCCTTTTATAAAGGAGTATATAGGTATGGTAATATCAATTAATCCCTTCGACCCAATAAAAATATCATATCCAATCTTTTTTAAATCTTCCTTTTTATATCCAAGGGCATATAGTCCAGAAACAGCAGAACCTATACTTGTCCCGCCGATAAAGTCTATAGGGATATTTTCTTTTAGTAATGTTCTTAGTATACCTATTTGAGATATTCCCTTGGCGCCACCACCACTTAAAACAAGGCCTATCGCTCTTTTTGTAAGAACTCTACTTATTCTATTGATATCTTCTTTGTTATATATATTTAGGTGATAGTGGGGTATGTTATTTCTTTTTTTGAGAAGTTTTTTAGTATCTGTAATTTCAACACTTGTGTCATGGATGATGATAAAATCTTTTTGTGCGAAGATATTTTTATCTTTTAATATATGATTTTCTATTTCTGATAGTTCTGTGCTATCTTCTGTGAGTAATAGAGCTATCCTATCACATGAGCGTAGGATAAATTTTGTCCATTGTGTGAGTTTAATATCAGCTTCTAAAATTACCCATCTGTAGTTATTTTCTGCATTGGCTAAATATTTTACGAAAAAAGAGTCTTCTTTATCACTTTTTAATTCTTTTATCATTTTGCTATTGATTAGAAGAGTTTTTCCAAAAGGCTTTAGCGCATCTTTTAATTTTTTACCGATATTATAGATAAGGCAAGCTTCATTTGTTGGTATTAAAGCAATTGTTGAGATTGAATTTTTTTTCTCATCTATAGAAAAATGAGAATGTAATTTATACGCAATAGTATTACATGTATTTTCAATAGTCTTAAAAGATTTTTGTAATAATTTTAAGAAATTTGCATTTGAGATTTGTAGTAAGATAGAGTCTCTTATAGCTATTATTTGAACAGGCTTTGCTGCATGGCTTAATATATCTATTTCTCCAATAGATTGTGATGGGATAATGTCATTAGATATAGTTTTATCATCTTCAGCTTTGTATGATAATTTTAACCTTCCATGAAGGAGAATAGATACGTTATCTAATTTGTCTTTATAGTCGCAAAAAAAATTTCCACTTTTTATTTTTTTTATTGAAGATTCTTTTATTAAAAAGTTTAGATCATTATTAGAAATATTTTTTAATAAAGGGCACTCTTTTAAGAAATGAATAAAATCATCTTTATCTTCAAAAAATGGTAAAAGTGAGTTAAAATCAATCATAATATACTTGTTGCAAGGTAAGCCCCTTTGCTGGGGCACTCATTCCTGCATCTTTCCTACTACTATTCTTTAATAGATAAGGAAGTATATTTTTGTCTAGTTTACCGCTTGCGATATATGCTAGAGTTCCAACAATATTTCTAACCATTTTGTATAAAAATTTATCACCAACAATATGAAAAGCTATTTCACAGGGTGATAAGGCTATATCAATAGAAAAAATTGTGCAAAATGGATTTTCATGTTTTTTATTTGCAAATGATGAGAAATTGTTTTTGCCGAGCAGTTTTTCTTTTTCTTTTTGCATTAGCTCTATATTTAATTTATAGGGGAAATGCCAAGAGAAATTTTTTTGTTTTGGCAGCTGATAGGGTCCAAAAAAGAGATGGTATACATATTCTTTTTTTTTGCTATCTAAAGAAGGATGGAAAGATATTGGCATTTCTTTAATTTCTCTAATAATAATATCTTTTGGAAGAAGGCGGTTTAAAGAATGGAGCAACTTATTTTTATTGATATTTGATGAGGTAGTAAAATTTGCAACCTGTCCATATGCATGTACACCTTTATCAGTTCTGCTAGCAGCTTGAAGAAAAATATCTTCTTGAAGAATTTTTGATAGTTTATCTTCTATTTCTTCTTGAATAGATTTTCCATATCTTGTTTTTTGCCAGCCAAGGTAATTTGTGCCGTCATAAGCTATAAGTAGATAGTAATTTTTCATTAAACACTAGGAGCATTTAAAAATGATTTTAATCCTGTAAAAAACATCTCTGTAGCCATTAAAATCAAGATTAATCCCATTAATCTTTGTATTGCAATTATACCTCTTTCTCCTAATTTTTTTGCAATATAAGGAGAAATAATAAGTATTAATAATGATGCTACCCAGGCAATGAATATAGATATTGAAATGATAAATATATCATCTACTTGATTACCATAGATCATTATCGCTGCAAGTACTGCGGGCCCTGCAACTAAAGGTATGGCTAAAGGAACAATAAATGGATCTTTAATCTTTTTTAAATCTTTAGTGTCTTCTCTTTCATCAGATTTAGGGAATACTAATTGCATAGCAATTAAAAATAAGATTAATCCTCCGGATATCTGAACTGTGCATTGTGAGATATGTATGAAATTTAATAATGCTTTACCAG
This sequence comes from uncultured bacterium, assembly GCA_964448255.1. Classification (GTDB taxonomy): domain Bacteria; phylum Chlamydiota; class Chlamydiia; order Chlamydiales; family SM23-39; genus CAYUWE01. The sequence goes on from CAYUWE010000132.1 coordinate 3,597, forward strand.
CGAAGTTGAAAAAGTAAATCACCGCAAGGGCTATTAGCATTTCTCTTACGATTATTATCCTTTGCCTTTTGTGTTCTATGCCATAAAGAACGGATATATATGCTGGGATATTTCCCACAGCATCCATCATTAGAAAAATAGATAGAGATAACCAAAATATGTCACTAACCATTATTACCCTCTGTTAATTGGATATTATTAAAATACTTATTTTCTGGAAATACATTTGCTTTCTAATAAAATTATATTATCTAATTTTTTTATAAATTTTTTTTGTTTTTCTTGCAGGTTTTCAAT
>CAYUWE010000133.1:0-3877 GCA_964448255.1 uncultured bacterium
ATGCTATAAGTGAAAATAAGATAAAAATGGCAATATTAGAATTAAGAAATGAAATGACACAAATAATTATAGCTCATAGATTATCTACAATAGAACATGCTGATAAGATAATTTATATTGAAAAAGGAAGAAAAGTTGCTGAAGGGACAAAAGATGAGCTATTAAAAACCTCTTCATCATTCAAAAAAATGTGGGATTATTTTCATAGGACTAAGCAAAAAGTAACATAACCATGACAAAAATTATTTATTTAAATGGTCCTTCAAGTTCGGGGAAGACAACAATTGCAAAAGCTCTTCAAGATAAACTAGAAGAGCCATATTTACTTATAGGCATCGATAAAATTATTGGATTTATGCCTGCAAAAATAAATAATTGGAAAGAGGAAGATTATAAAGAAGGATTTTCTTGGGAAAAGGCAAAAGACCCTACAGGAAAGGATGTTTTTATAATAAAAAAAGGTGCTTTTGCAAAAAGAATTATTCGTTCTTTAAAAGACATTGCATATTTATTAGCCTCACAAAAATATAATCTTATTATTGATGATGTGGCATTTGGCGCTATTGATGTTGAAGAATGGAGACAAACTCTAAAAGATTTCAAAGTGTTATATGTTGGTGTTGTAACACCTTTAGAGGTATTAGAACAACGAGAGAAAAATAGAGATAATAGAATAGATGGAAGTGCTAGAGGGCAATATTATAAAGTTCATGAAAATGTATCTTATGATTTAGAAATTGATACATATCTTTCATCTATTGAAGAAAATGTTGAAAAAATACTAAAAGCATTAGAAAAATAACTTTTAACATACACCTAACGGATTTTTTCGAATGGAAGATAGCATATTCAAAAAAGAACTTCTCTCGTTTTTAAAAGATACTCTTCAAATTGATGAAAATGATTTATCAAAATGCGTTTCATCTTTCAATAATTTTGATCTAGAAAATTACCTAGAAGCACTTTTAAAGGACGTAGATTTAGATAAATTCCCGAAATATATTATCCCTAAAGTTCATAAAAAATTTCCCTTTAACAATGACTTTCAAGCTATAAATTCTATAAAACGATGTTTTATAGATAATTTTATAAACCACTTCTACAAAGATATAGATATACCTAATGTAAAAATTACTCTTTTTACATGGGTAATGCCAGATGGCATGGGAGATTTATATTGCCAAGAAAAAACATATAAGCTTTTAGATGAAAGGTTTAAAAATATTGATATTTCACAAATCTTTTTAGTAGAGAAAAATGTGAAATTACCTAAATTTCTAAAAAATACTCTTATACATAGGTATGAATGGAATAATAAAATAGAAAAACAAAAATTTAGTGATGATATTGATAAAACTCTAAATTCATCAGATATAATTTTTCAGCTTCCTACATATTATCCATATCTAGATGAGTTTAACTCTTTAAAAATTGCTTTAGGAGAATATGGGTTTATTATTTCTAAAGATTTCTCTCCTATGAGTAAAAACTATTCATTAGGATTAGGGTATTTAGAAAAAGGGATAATAATTGATAAAGAGATAAAAAAAGATTTTTCTAAGTTAAACAAATCCTCGCATGAGAAGTTAGATATAAAAGACATAGATGAATATGAGAAAAATAATCACCTTTTTTTATCGTATCTTCTAAATGAAAAGTCTAATTTATTGTATTTTCAAATCCTTTTAAAATATCTTGAAGAAGACAAAAAAGACATTGACATTTGTGTTAGCAATTTCTCTTTATTTATAAATTCACTAAAAAATGAAAGCTTTAGCTCTTTTTTGAAAAAATACAATGTAAAAGATTTTATTGTTCTTGTAGATGGGGAAAAATTTGAGAAAAATATAAATTCTTCTGGAAAAACTATTCGTATTATATCAATACAAGGGTTATCAAACACAGATTTTATAAATTTACTGTCTTGTAGCTATGATTTTGTAGGATGTAGGGGGAATTATTCTTTAACAGAAGCTATATCACAAAACAAAGTATTTTTTTATGATGGAGCTAGTCATACAAAGCGCTTTTTTCAAGATCTTTTAGCCATAGCAGAAAATAGGATAAAAGATAAATTTCCAAAATCTTATCAATTTTTAAAGTTGCTATCTTCCATGTATGATGAGGACTATGATATCGAAATATTATCAGATAAATTATCCCGGTTACTAAAAGATGAAAAAACCATCACTGGCATGAAATATCTAAATAAAATATTGCAAAATGAGAATAGAGCTAATGAAAATATTTGTAATATGATAGCTAGGGTGACATATCTTTTGAATAATCCGTCTATACAGCAAAAGGAGAGTGAAATAATAGAAAATTATATTTTGGGAAAAATTGGTTTTCCAACTATGATGTATAGGATTAAAAATTTGCTATACCCACTGAAGGATAAATATGAAAGAACAAAATTTTAATGCTGCAGATGATTTTGAGAAGTTATCACATAGTTTAGATGTATTAGTTAATTTAGCACGTCAATATAAGGAACAAAATTTCCCGGAAAATGGAAAGATCTTTTTGCACAAGCAAATGGATGAATTATTTCATATTGCTAATAACATCGGGGGTAAAGTAGATATCCATGCCGAAGCTTTAAAAGAAGAGCTCAATAAATTAATAAATGCTCCTGGAGAAAGGACATTTCAGGATTTTATGGATAAGTGTTTGACTTTGAAAAATGACCTTTGGGCTCTTTAAAAAGCCTATTAAAGCTTATGAGCTTTGTTTAGAAATTTCGCTATCAATTCTTTTAGAGATTTGCATATCTATAGAAAGATTATGATTTTTTCTAAGATGTACTAAAAAAGATATTAATCTATCATTTATAATAAGAACACTTATCAAGTTATTTTCTATTGATAGCCAATGTAACCTATGTAAGAGGCATAAGGAAAGTGGTAATTCATGTATAAAATTATTTTCCAGATAAAGCCGACTTAGGTGTTCTAAGTTTGATATTTCAGGGGGTATTCTCCATATTTTATTATGAGAAAGATTAAGTTTAAATAATTGCGGTAAAGCAGTTAGGGCTATTGGTATTTTGTATATGGTATTACATTGTAGAAATAGTTCTTCTAGCTTTTTGAGTTTAGAAATTTCGTCTGGAATTTTTTGAATTTCATTATGACTAAGGTCAAGATATTCTAATCTTGTTAATCTGGAGATATCTGGATGAATATGAGCAATTTTATTTCTTTGAAGATTCACACGTACTAAGCAGGTTAATTGAAAGAAATAAGATGGAATTGTTGTGAATTTGTTTTTTGATAGATCGATTGATGTTAAATTTGCAAATAATACAATTTCTTGGGGAATGAATTCTAAGGCGGATAATTTCAAATTTATCTGACGTAATTTTGCTAAGTGATCTTTAATTTCAGTAAGTTTTCTTCTTATTTTAGCTGCGTTTTCTTTTGCTAATATTTCTTGTGATCTAAAATCAGATTCATTAATACAACCATCAAAATAGTGCAGATCTAAAAGACAATAGAAAAAATAAATTAAATCAAGATCACTTGCACCAAAACTTTCAAGTCTCAAGTATGTTTCAGCTGAAATGCTGCCATGTCTTTTGGTAACTTTTGTATAAAAGTTTTTTGCCGGAGGTCCATATATGTGAATTAAAAGTCTTTTTTGCTCTTTAAATAATTTTAAGCATTGCCTAATAGGTAGTATTCTATGGAATTCTTCGCTATCAACTACTTGAACTCTTGATAGAAGTGTTTCTGTTGGTATTCCTAGATTTGTTGCTATATCAGTGATGATGTTTTTTGCTAAAATATTTAAAGCTTCATGTCCTAAATATTTAATATCTATAAAGGTTTTATTTTCTCTAAGAAATTGTTTTCCTACCATTGCTAGAGCATCT
>CAYUWE010000134.1:0-3872 GCA_964448255.1 uncultured bacterium
AAATGAAAATATCAAAGGCGAAAAAATCATTGATGAATTAATTATTTTAGCATTAAAAAGGTCTAAAAAAACAGGAGATTACAAATAATTTGAAAAAGATACTTATTATTTCATTTTCTTCGTTAATAGCATTATGTATTTTTGTATATTTTATTTGGAGACATAGCGAGAACAAACGATTTGATTCTAAATATGATATTGTAAGTATCATTCAAACAGGAATAGAAAAAGAAGCTCTTAAAACAACATATTTAGCAGAATTAATGGACCTTTCTATTGATAAAAAGCAAAATTTATATTTATTTGATAAAAAACAAGCAGAAAAAAAACTACTCTCAAGTCCATTAATTAAATCGGCAAAGGTAAAAAAAATAAAACCTTCTACAATTTATATTGATTATCAAGTTAGACAGCCTGTGGCATGGCTTTATGACTATGAAAATACTGCTGTAGATGAAGAAGGATATATATTTCCTATTGTTCCCTTTTTCTCTCCAAAAGATTTGCCAGAAGTATTGCTTTCTCTTCCAGCATTTAATGAAAAAGAAGATTTAGAGAAAAGAGAAGGTGGCAGTTGGTCAAAACCTCTATCGTGTAAGCATATTAAATTGGCTTTAGAAATAATAGATCATTTTTCATCTATCAAAGATAAATCTACATTGAAATTATGTAGAATAGATGTATCTAATACATATTTCCCTAGTTATGGAAAAAAAGAAATCGTTTTAATAATTGAAGATCATGTTGTAGTAACGGATAAAAAGAGAGATATTTTATGTATTTTCCCCAAATATTTAAGGCTAGGTACAAAGAATTACAAGCAACAATTAGCAAATTATCTGGTATTAAGAGGGAAAATGTTAAACGACTATAAAAATCAAATTCAGATAAATGAAAATACGCCATTGATATTAAGATTTAAAACTAAAATGATAGATATGCGCATAGATAAGTTAGCATTTATCGAGCTAAATACTAAGTGATTTCATGCGGGTATAGATTCTATAATTGATAATATTTGTTCTTTTGGGAGCATATTTTCAGGGACACTTTCACTATATAACTTATCAACGCGGTTAATAAGATGTAGGATCTTTTGAAGGTCTTGAGAATTTATTGATCCTTGTACCATTTCTTTTATTGGCTTAATTTTATTATCATATTGTTGTTTTTCTTCTGTTGAATGAGAATAAAATGTATTTCCTACTTGATCTAAGACTATTATGATTTTTGATTTTACATTGGTTAGTTTTAAGCTTGTTATAATATTTTGCAGAGAATGTTCGATTTCCTTTAGGTGTAAGTAATCTAAACAATGATTTTTTATTCTATAGAATTCATTGAGTATGCGAATTCTTTCTTTATCTGTTACAAATCCATTTTTACATAATTCTTCGAGTATTTGGATATATGAAAATATATTTTTCATTTCGCCATAATGATCTAAAGGAAGAGTTGTTTCTAATGAGAAATAAATTTCCCATGAAAGATCAATTATTTCATCACCACTTTTATAAGAATAGTCTTTATAATTTTCATTCATTAGTATTAATAATTTTCTGAAGTTTTAAAACAAAAACGCTCTTAATATAATTATAATAAATAATTGAATTAGCTTTAAACTAAAAAGTTTAATAATTTAATATTAAGTTTGAATTATGTTAATTGCCAACAAAATCAGATATATAATTATTAGCCATTTAAACCGTTAAGTCGTTAGATATAAAGGTCTTAGCGAAAAAATGGCTACAGAAAAAGCTGATTTTACTTTTAGAAAAAAAATTATTTCACTATCTTGTTTTGCATATGTAATTGGAGATTTTTATGAATTTGGGATTGCAGATTGATGTAGAAAAAGTGGATAAAAACATAATTCTTAGGCTAGATGGGAGGTTAGATACAGCTACAGCTCCCGTATTAGATAAAAAGATAAATAGCCTAGTCGAAGATAATCATAATTCAATAATACTAGACTTTTCTAGAATAGATTATTTAAGCAGTGCTGGAATGCGACTTTTACTTTCTTTTACAAAAAAATTAAAAGCAAAAAACGGTCATCTTGTCATTTTTGGAATCGATGATGATGTCATGGAGATAATAAAAATGGCGGGTTTTGAAAGAATATTAACAATTTGTGGGTTAGAAGAAGAAGCTTTAAGAGTTTCTTCAGAAATTTAAAAAGAAATTTTGAGTATTTTTAAGACATATGATGAGAAAGATACTATGGGTATTTTTTCTCATCTTTATTATCCTTTGCAAAAGAAAAAACCAAATTCTCTTAAAAAAAAGAGGATAATAGTTATTGCTGGTCCAACGGGCGTTGGAAAAACGAAATTATCTATTGAAATTGCTAAAGTAATTGGTGGAGAGATTATTTCTATTGATTCTATGCAAGTATATCGTCATATGGATATTGGAACGGCTAAGGCAACAAAGGAAGAGCAAAAAGAAGTTCCTCATCACATGATTGATATAAAAGATGTCAAAGACGAATACAATGTTGTTGCATTTTACCATGAATCACACAGAATTTTAAAAGACATTATCAAACGAAAAAAAGTTCCAATTGCTGTAGGGGGATCTGGTTTTTATATGCATACATTTTTATATGGTCCTCCTCTTGGTCCTGCATCTAGACCAGAAGTTAGAGAAAATTTAGAAAAACAAATGGAGCGTTTAGGCCCTGAAATATTATATGAACAGCTCCAGATGTTAGATCCTGAATATGCTAAAACGATATCCGAAAATGATAAATATAAAATTATTAGAGCACTAGAAATTATTACGATACTTAGGAAACCTGTTAGTTCATTAGAAAAACCAAGTAAATTGCCTTCTGATGATTATGATTTTCGATGTTGGTTTTTGAATATGCCAAAAGAAAAACTATATATTAGTATTGATTTACGATGTGAAGAGATGATAAAAAAAGGATTGATAGAAGAAGTTAAAGAATTAAAAAAAATTGGCTTAAAGCAAAATATATCAGCATCACAAGCTATAGGATATAGGCAGTGCTTAAAATATTTAGAAAATGAAGCTGATGAAAAAGCTAAAGAAGAATTTATTTGGGCATTTAAGAAGGCTTCTAAAAATTATGTTAAACGGCAGTTAACATGGTTTAAAAAAGAGAAGATATTTCGTTGGCTAGATATAGACAAACTAGGCTTAGACAGAACGATGGAGTATATTTTGCAGGACTATGAGCAGGGGGATTAAACAAAAGAATACAAAGGCTTTGTGTTCAGAAAAGACTTTGAATTAATTTGTTTATACTATAACATTTTGCTTCCCATCAGCGATGGTCTGTGAACCAGGAAATAGAGCATATGAATGTAAAATTAGATTCCTTATCTCCAGGGGGAGAACATCAGGATCAAGTGATAAAAAAACAACAAAATGATGATGGGTCATCAGAAAGACTCGAACAATTTCTAGAAGATATACAAAAATTGTCTTCTATCGATGAAAAAATAAGCTTTGCTATAGATTATATGCGTAGGAGCTTATCCCAAGAAAATTCCCCTGATTTTAAAGGGTTTTGGGAGGCTAAGCGTTTATGCTTAGAATATTTTAAAGAGTCGATGCATCCCGATAAACGCTCTAAATATTGGACTGAATATATTGAACTTAGTCAGGAAGGGAAAAAGCTAAAAAGTATTATCGATGAACAGTCACAATTTACAATAGAGCAAATAGATTTAGCGCTGATTGCTTTAGAAAAAGAAATTAATGATATTGAAAGCAAGGTTGAACAAATATCAGATATAGAATTTCCTAATAACAGTACTTTATGTGAGGAAAAACAAAATAATTATAATTCTAAAACATATTTTCTTTTATACTCTCCGTCAACCATCACTGAAATAGAT
>CAYUWE010000135.1:0-3867 GCA_964448255.1 uncultured bacterium
ATGTTGGACAAGACACTTGTAGTTCATTTTGATTAACTTTTTCTGTTTCAAAAAAAAGTCTTTGTAAAATTGACTCTGCTTCATTTAAATTAAGCTGTGTTCCTAATATTTTGTTACAATATAGTAAGCGGAAAAGTATTTTTTTCTTTTGGAAAGAAGAAGATTTTTTATCTATTTTTCCTTTTAATATTTTTCCCTTTGTAATTTTTTGTATCAAAAAACTTGCATAGTCTAATGCTTCTAAAACACCATTAGGATCTATTCCTTTTTCAAAACGCATAGAACTTTCAGTTTTTTAAATCTAAGAATTTACTAGATTTTCTAATAGAGATGTTATTGAAATAGGCAGCTTCTAAAACAATACAAGTAGTATTTTCATCAACTGCTGAAGTATTCCCTCCAATTATTCCACCTATAGCTAATGTTTTGTCTTCATCTTCTATTAAAATAGCATCTTTTGGAATCTTTCTAACTTGATTGTCTAAACATAAAAATTCTTTTTCACTTTCATTTTTCGTAACGAAAATTGTTTTACCTTGGATTTTTTTATAATCAAACGCATGCATAGGTTGACCAAAAGCTAACATCGCATAATTTAGTATATCTACAATGACGTTAACAGAGCGCATGCCACATCTAGTTAATTCTTTTGTTATATAAAAAGGTGTTTTTACCATTTGAATGTTTTCAATAATTCTTAAAGCATACCTTGGGCATAACCTATCTTTTACATCGACTGCTAGTTTGTTATCTATTGACGGTTCATTTTCTTCTATTGAGTATTTTATTGGAGTAAGAGAGCGTTTTGTTAATGCACTTAGCTCTCTTGCAATACCTATTGCATTCATGCAATGGCCGAGATTTGGTGTTAAAGAGATTTCAAAAACTGGATCAACAATAGCTGCTACATCACTTCCTATAGCCATTTCTTCTGGCAATTCTATTATACCATCATAGTCTTGAGAAATGTTTAATTCTTTTTCTGATAAAAGCATGCCAAAAGACTCTACATCTCTTAGTTTTGCTTTTTTTATCTTTATGACATTATTTTTTTCATCGGTAATGGTTGAGCCGATTTTTGCAAATGCTGTTATCAGATTAGCTCTACAATTGGAAGCTCCGCATACCACTTGGAATTCTTCTTTCCCATCAGTTACAATAGCTACTGACAATTTATCAGCATTGGGATGTTTTTCTTTTTTTAGAATTTTTGCGACGACGATATTAGAAAATGTGGGTTTTTCATTTTCTATTTTTTCAACTTCTATACCAGCCATTGTTAATAGGTCGGCTATTTGTTGGCATGATAATCCATCGGTATTTATAAATTGTTTTATAAGGGAAAGAGATATTTTCATAGCATAAATTATGTTGTTTGATTTACAGATATTTTATAACAAATGATTATATAGAAAAAGCCTATTTTTATTATTGAAGAAAACCAAGTTTTCTAAGAGCATATGAGAATGGATGAAAATATAGATAAAGACAGGTGGGTTAAAAAAGTAAATTTTTTAACTCAAGCATTGATACTAAGTGGTGCTCTTAATATAGGGTTTTTTGCTACTTTTTTATACTCTGTATTAAAAGAAAAACCTTCATCTACCATTTTATTACCTGTTTCTAGTGAAAAGAATGTAAAAGAATATTCAAATAGCGAGTATCTTAGCTATTTATGTTCACTGAACTATAGAGAGCTACTTTCACTTCTTTCTAATAAGCAATTAGTAGAAGAAGGATATACCAAGAGGGATTTAGCTCTAGGTTGTCTTGTTACATTTCATGATTTTAATATTAAAAAAGCTGTTTCAACAAATTTTTTACTACAAAGGCGTGAAATTATTTTTTTTAAAAATAATGATGAGAAGATTGAAATGACTCTTTTTTCTGGGTTATCTGATTATCATTATGAAGGGATTATTCACTACGCCTATCTAGAAAAATGGCCTCTAACAAGTAAAGGGTTATATAATTTATTAAAAAAATGGAAAAAACCTAGAGATAAAAGCTTAGAGCAAGCATGTATTGTTACACATGAATATGAAGTTATTAGAACTCTTTTTAATGCAAATAAATGTTTGATTTCTTCAGATGAGTTATTAGACCTCTTATCGGAGGTTAATTTTGAAATGATTGATAATTTTGTAAAAGAGCAAGAAAGAAGTAATAATATTTCTGATGAAAGAAGAAGAGAATTTTTAATATATTGTTTAAATGAAAAGTCAAAAATATCTGCTAAATTATTATTACATACAGATTTTCTCTATATTACTAAAAAGGTAGATGATAACACTATTTTAAATATTCTTTCGCTATTGGATGATCAAACAGATGAGATAGAGCAGTTTTGTGTAGAATTATTAAAAAGCACAAGAAGTGATGAGATAAGGAAAAATAGTGCAAAAAAAATTATATCAATTTGCAAATGAAGAAGAACCTATATCTTTTGATTATGAAAAAGCATTAGATAGGTTTGTTCATTCTGATGAATTAAAAGAAAAGTGGAAAAAAGAAGAAGAACTCTCTTTAAGAAACGTTATTTGGGGGAGTAATAAATCTATCCCTGGTATCTACATTGTTCAAGAAGGGGATAATCTCTGGAAAATTGCAAGGATAAATAAAGTTGATATTGACGAGCTTTTAAAAGTTAATAACTTTGACATGGAAGAAAAGATTTTCCCAGGAACAGAAATAATAATCCCAGAAAATCATTGAAGAGGGTCATGCCCACCAGGATGAAAGGGATGGCATTTAATTATCCTTTTTAAAAAAAGGTATAATCCTTTAATAACCCCATATTTTTTTATTGCTTCAATAGTATAGTCAGAACAAGAAGGGTAAAAACGGCAACATTTTCCAAAAATTGGACTAATAATAATTTGATATACCCGTATCAACTGTATAAAAATTTTTTTCATGTTTTTTTTAAATGCTTTTTCTATTACCTTTTCACGCGTTTTTTCAGCCATTGAAAAGGGGAAAATGTTTATGTTTTTTAGATTTCTAAGTATACTGTTATGTTCACATAGTTTGGTATTTGCAACTACAAATATTATAAAACCACATGGAGAAGTAATGCAACAAACATTTGATAAGTTTTTAGAAGAATTTGTTCCAAAAGTAGAGAAAAAGTACATACAACTAAATAAGTTGTATTGGATTTTAGAGACTACAGGATCGAAAGATGCAGCGGAATTAGTAGCTCAAATGGATACTGATTTAAGAGTTATGTTTAGTGATAGAAATATTTATGAAAAATTGCTTGAGTGGAAAAATAGTGGTGATATCAAAGATGAAATTCTAAAAAGACAATTAGATGTACTTATCTTAAGTTTTAAGCAAAATATGATTCCAAAAGAATTACTTGAAAAAATTGCAAAAAAAGAGAGTCTCTTAGCACAAAAATATGCCAATTATAGACCTGTCGTGGATGGAAAGAAGTTAACTGAAAATAAAATAATACATACGTTGAAAAATGAAAAATCTGTTGATGAGAGGAAAAAATTTTGGGAAGCATCAAAAGAAATAGGTAATGAATTAGCTCCAATAGTATTAGAGCTTGTTAACTTAAGAAACAAAGCAGCAAAACAATTAGGATATGATAATTATTTTCAAATGATGCTTGAGTTGAATGAAGTTGATGAGACAAGCGTTTTGAAGATGTTTAACGAGCTTTCTGATAGATCTTCATTAACCTATAAAGAAATGATTGAGAATATTGAAGAGGTATTATCTGAAAGGTTCAATGTATATAAAGATGAACTTGGTCCTTGGGCATGGAGCGATCCATTTTGTCAGGAAGATCCATTAGATAAAGCAAATATCGATGATTTAATGAAAGGTATAGATCTAGTTTCTGTTACGAAA
>CAYUWE010000136.1:0-3798 GCA_964448255.1 uncultured bacterium
TTGTTTTTATAAAAAAGCCTTGATTATTATTATTTTTTTTGTCATTAATAAAAATGTAAGGGAATATCAACTTTCGAGGGGATGATGAAAAAAATTGAGATTCTTGCAATGGTACTTCTAATAATCGGAGGTATCAACTGGGGTATTTGGAGTATTTTTACATTTAACGTAATAGATTATGTCTTTGGAAAAGTATGGATTGATAGAGTTTTATACTTTTTCATGGGCGTAGCCGGAATTTACGCTTTATTTACGTGGAGAATTTTATTTCCAAAAGTTAGACGTAAATAAATAACAAATATCAGAATATACTCTTTAATTTAGAGCTCTTTCAAAAAAGAGCTCTTTTTTTTATTCTATTTATACTTTTTATTACAATTAGATAAAAATGATTTGCATAATATATGTTTATTTTGATATTAATAAAATTGTAAACCAATTTCATTACAAGTGAGGGGGACATGAAAAAAATCGATCAATTAGCTCTTCTCCTGCTAATTTTTGCGGGCTTTAACTGGGGGCTATGGGGTTTATTTGAATTCAATATTGTTTATTATGTTTTCGGAGCTGCTTGGATTGATAGAGTTATCTATGTAATTTTAGGTATTGCTTCTATTTATTTAGCTTTTATCTGGAAAGATTTTGGCATTCGTTGGTCTATCCGTAATAAAAAACGATAAGCCTTAATAGAGATTTGTTGACGGGCTCTTGAAACATCATGGGCCCTTCTTTTTTTTTCTAATTAAATATCTTATAATTAAAGTCTTGAGTTGTTGATTGTATAAAAGGATATATAGATATTCCAAATTACAGATAAAGCTATTGTGATGATAGCACTTTTAATGAAATCTTCTAAGTGTATATTGGCTTGATTTGATTCATTTATGACTCTTTTCTCTTGAGTTTGTGGAATTTCAGGCTTGTAGGTTTCAACTCTATATTTTGTATGCATATCTTCAATATTGTTTGTAAATATTATTTCTCTATTGTGCATAAAAAATTCTGAGATTTTTCCAATAGGAGCAAATAATTTCGTATTTTTTGGCATATGTTTAGCAATATGATTGGAAATATTATGTTCTTTGCTTTTTCCTATTCCATTTGAACATGAAAAAAGTATTATTGTTGTATTTTCTCTTAATCTTTGTATGGCGGTATTTGAAAGAGGCGTCTTTGTTGATAATGTATTATCTTCTTTTAAATGTATTCTTTTTTTTGCGCCATGGCCATGTAAAATGATGTAATCGATATTTTCACTAGGGGGTAATTGACTTTGAGCTTCATCTATTGCTTTTGATATTGTTTCTATTGATTCAATAAATCTAACCCAAATATTATGCGTTTTAGATAGCCTCATAAAACAGGATGCAGGAAATCGAAAAGAACTTTTTCCAGGGGTAGCTATGTGTATGGTTTGTAATACTAATGCTTTTGGCCTTTTATCATCGTCTTTCCATTTACATTGACCGCAAGTTTTCATCCAATAAAGAGTATTCAATTCATAATTTTCTTCTAATAGTAGGTGTAATTTATCATAAATTGATAGAAACTCCAATGCTGTGTGTCTAGAATATATTCCTTCTAGAGAATCTAAAGATTTTACACAAATATTGTGGGTTTTGTTTAAAGAAGTTAATAGTTGGTGTTTATCTGAAAATACAAAGAATTGTTCCTGTATTTCTTTTGTCATCAATATCAAAGCTTTAGGTTTAGTATTATTTTTCCATTCATGTTGTCCAATTAATATCATGCTTGCTAATGCAAGCATTGGCAGCGAATGCTGTTTTTTCGATTCTTCCAAAATAAGAAACAAATGACTATGAATATCTTTAAATAGCATTATTTCATTAGATGAATATTTTCCAGTTTTGTGAATTTCATCTAAAATAATTTCCTTTAAATTTAAACTAAAAGGTGAATCCTCTATGAAGAAAAGTAGATTCAACAATTGAATATCAGATAAGGCTTTTATGCCTTTGTTTGAAAATTGGCATAAAAAGCTCAAGAATTTCCCAATATTTACATTGTGACTTGAATCAATTAGAAGATATAGTTTAATCAATAAGCTCATTCTATCAGTTAGATTAGCTCGATTAACCATATTGAGATGTTTTTCATTTTCCACATCAACTATGAAAAACTCATCAACTCTACTAGTATCTAGATTTCTATTTTCTAAGGCTTTTTTGAAGGTTTCTTTGAATTCTGTTAGTTTAGCTTTTCCTCTCAAATTAGAAAGAGTGATTGTATCAAATAGAGTAGAGACTGCTTTTTCTCCAGAGTCGGAAGATAATGATCTTCTAAATATTTCCTGAAAGCCTCTAAATTCAGATTCCGCTTTTTCTCTGAAGGGAGCCATTCTATCAAATAAAAAATTTCTTAATACTGTAACCATAACAAATAAAACTATTTTATAATGAATTAGAAATAATTATATTGAATAACAATATTAATCAAAACTATTAAAATATTATTTATATTAACAAATGCAATTATAATGCGTGGTTATTTAACGCCCTGCCGCTTAAGAAGATAGACTTAATAAGCCTTTTAATCCAGCTTTTCTTTTCGGGGTAATTGGCTGATTATTATATCAAATAATCCCATAATAGTTCGTTTTAAGCCTTTATATGTTTTATTTATAACGACGCAGGTTTTTTTTAGCATAAATGGGATGATTACATTAATGGATAAGATTACCGTGGCAGTTATTAACGAAATAACTAAACCTTGAATCAACCTGTTTTCAGAGATATTTGTAGATAATAAGCTTTTTAATTTATTATCAAAATTTATGGGAATTGTTCTCTCGTATAAAAAAAGGGATAAGCCTAGAGCAACCAAGGTTATCATAATAATGTTTAAAGTATTTGCTCCTATGTTTTTAGGTAATAAAACCATCATTTCTTTTAGAACTTTAATATAAAACAATACTTCAGATTCTATTTTTTCTATTCTCTGCATCGTTTTTGAATAGGGTGGTTTAGGGAAGATAGAAGTTGGTATGATAATTTCATAGCTTTCTATTGTTTTATCTACATTAACGAATGTTACTTGTTTTTCCTTAAATAGATATGTACTTATTGTTTTTGTTGGCGCTATTAAACTAGTGCCATTTGGCATATGTGCAGCTATATGATTTGCGATATTTATTCTTAAATTTTTCCTCTTCCCCGCGGAGCATCCAAAAATCATTACTTTTGTATTTTTACGTAAATTTGTAAAGACTGTGTTAGAAAGGTTAGTATTAGTTGTTATTTTATCTTTTCCTAAAGATATTGAAGCTTGGCCTGCATGAGAGCAAATGATAATTCTATCAATATTTTCATCAGTAGGTAGAATTTCTTGAGCTTCATGTATTTTAGAAAATACTTCATCTTGAGATTCGATTAGTGTTAACCAAATATTATGAGTATTAGACATCGAAGAAAAATTTCTAATTTTAGTCAATAAAGGGAAATTCTGATGCATTTTTTTAGCAATTAATACTAAAGCTTTAGGTTTATCATTATCATCCCATTGATCATATTTACCCCCGTTTATTGCAAGCCAAAATAGAACTTCTATAGGCAAGGGATTTTCCCTATTAGGTTCTTCTAATAGGATGTTCAAGTCTTTTTGAAAAACTAAAAAAGCAAAAACTTCCTTAGCTGTATATTTTCCTTTTATTGCTATTTTTTCTAAATCTCTCCATGGAAAATCTTCTGAGAAAAGCCAATCTATCATACTATCATCATCTGATGGTATTTGCCTTCTTTTTCTGAAATACTAAGCTGCGATAATATTTCTTCACTTCCA
>CAYUWE010000137.1:0-3792 GCA_964448255.1 uncultured bacterium
ATGAATTTAGTGATTGTGATTCAGTTGTATTTCTTGGTGATAATTTAAACAGCAAAAATAATACTTCTAAAACTATAAGAGATTTTGTGTCTTTTTTAGAAAAATTTGATGATAAGTCTGTTTATATATTAGCAGGTAATCATGAAAAATTTGGAGATGGAAGAAGTGCAATTGACTTTTTAAAAGAGGTTAATAATAAGAATTGGCACATTTATACAAAAGAAATAAACAATGTAGATATTGGTGGTAAAAATTTTGTATTTTGTCCATACTTCACAAAACCAGAATTGGAAAAAGTATCAATAGATGATCAGATTGGATCTGGTGATATATTATTTGTTCATCACACAATATCTGATACTATGACTGTTAGTGGTATATCAACAAATAAGTTTAATGAACTTATACTTGATAAAAGTAAACTGGAAAAAAGATTTAAAATGATTATTGGTGGCCACATACATGCACCACAGGTTGACAAGAAAACAGTTGTAGCCGGAAGTGTGTTTACAAATGAGGTTGGAGAAAAAAATAAATATATTTGGAAACTATCAATAGATGATCTTAAAATAGACAAAATTGAATTACCCGTAAGGCCAATTATAAAGCTAGAAAATCCAACAATAAAAGATATAGAAGATATTGATAGTAAAAACTCTATTTTAAAAATAATTATCACTAAAAAAATTACAAAAGATAAAATAGATGAAATAAAAAATGTTGCTAAGAATAAATCAGACGCATTTATTTTACTCAATCAGCATAGAACTAAAAGAAAAAAAACAAAAAGTTGGTGATGATATACTGGATTTCAATATAGAAAAATTACTAGAAGTATACTCTGAAAATAAAAATGTTGATTTTAAAAAGATTAAAGCGGCATTTGATTATATAAATAATAATTAAAAATTAATATTATGGCAAACGAAAAGTTAAATAAAAAATTAAAAAAAGTTATTAAGGAGCGATCAGCAAATGGAGAAAACATTAAATTTGCTGAAAACATTGACCAAATGGATATTGGTGCAGAAGAAATTAGGACAATACTCTCATCTGTTAAAGATGGAGTAATCAACGAGAAAACACTTAATAAGATACATCAAGTTATTGATAAGTTGGCTAGTTCAGAAATGGAAAAATCAAAAAATTTTATGATGGAGAACAAAGCACTAGCTAAGACAATTATCTCATCTTCAATGGCAATGAAGGGAACAATTGATAAGGCGATAGAAGAGGATGATTACAAATCATTGACTGAAAAAAATTTTTATACAAATGATAGCATTTGCTTTTATGAAAGCTGAAGAAAGAAATATGATTAAGGTAATTAAAAAAATAAAATTATGATTTCACTCGGATTAGATCTGTCATTAACTGGAACTGGATGTGTAAAGGTATCAGCAATAGACGGATCTATATTTGATACAAATATAATTAAAAGTAAGCCACCTAAAATAAAAACTTCATTAACCGAATTAGAGAGACTAATGAAAATTAGAGACTCAATAAATACCAAAGATGTTAAAGTAGCAGTCATAGAGGGGATAGCATTTATGGCCAGAAATTCTACATCATTAGCACAATTATCTGGATTAAATTATATGGTGAGGGAAATGCTATATAAGAATAAGATACCATTTGTTATAGTTGCACCAACAACTCTTAAGAAATTTATAACAGGTAAAGGAAACTGCCCAAAAGACTTAATGCTTCTTGAAACATACAAGAGATACGGAGAAGAGTTCAATGATGATAATGTATGTGATGCATTTGGCTTAGCTAAAATAGGGGAAGCTCTATTGAATGACAAATTAAAACTAACAATTCAACAAACAGAAGTGGTAGATTTATTAAAAAAACAACTTCATCAAAACAATAAGAAGCAATTAAACTTTTAAACAAATAATTATGTATGAACAACATGGCATGAAATATACCAGACAGTATCAAATTTGGCAGAATATCAAAAGCAGAATGGTGTAGGATACTTGGACATCCGTACCAAAAGGTATATAACAGGCTACAAATATATAATTGGCCAAAAGATAAAATATTTAATTAAATTACTAAAAAAACAATATGCAGGAATCTAACAGACTTATAAAAATTATTACACCTGGAATGTGCCCACATTGTAATAAAGAAATCTTATTTTCACAAAAAATGGTAACACCAAATATTGATTGGGTTTTAAGGCCAGAAGATTGTGAGATGGCAAAAAAGAAAGTTATCGATGAGGTTTTAAAAGCTAACATTGATGAAAGTGAAAAACAATTAGCATTAAATTGGGTTAAATCACCAGACACATTATTTGGTCCAGACGATGTTAAAAACATCTTAAGCCAAATAATCAAAGAAAAAAAAGAAGATAAGCCAGTAGAAGAAAAAAGTGATAATAAAGAAAATAAATAAATATATGTCTAGACCAGATTTAAGACCATCACTTGGGGAGACATATTATATAGTGAGCATCAATGACGGCGTTATTAAGACCGAGTGGGAAAATAAGTGGTTTAATGATCTTGATTTTAAATCACACAATATCTTTTTAAAAAGAAAAGATGCTACTGAAGCATATAAAAAAATAAAATCTATACTAAGAACATAAAATGATATTATTAAATGAAGTACAATTAAACAATTTCCTAAGCCATGAAAACACCAACATTAAGTTTAATGATGAAGAAAAGATTTTAATAGACGGGCAGTCTGGCTCAGGAAAATCATCAATCATAGAAGCTATTATATGGTGTTTTTATGGTAAGGGTAGAACAAATAATAGGTTTCTTATAAAGAATGGAAAAAAGAAAGCATCTGTTTATATTGTATTAAACAATGGTAAGGAAAAAATTAAAATAGAAAGATCTGTTACTGATAAAGGTAAACAGGACTTATTTATTGGTATTAAGAAGGGCAATAAATTCCAACACATAGAAGAAGCTGGTCTTAAAAATCTTCAAATATACATAGAAAAACAACTGCTTAGATCATCTTATTTGTTGTTTATTAACTCTATTGTTTACCCACAAGAAAACAACGAAAATTTTGTTAAACAAACAGCGCAAAAGAGAAAAGATATTATAATGGAGATAGCTAATATCGATGGATATAACAATTATTACGAAAAAACAAAGAATGCTTTGTCTGAATTATCGTTTAGTATTAAAAATGAGGAAAATAAAATGGAAATGCTGAAAGACAGTATATCAAGTAACGAGGATTCTATAAAGAAAATACCTGAGATTAAGAAAAAAATTGATTTATTGGAAAGTGAAAATAAATTGATAAAAGAAAAATTATTGAAATTATCCTCTGGGATGGATAGATTGAAAGCCAAAAAAATACAGAATGATATATCATCCAGTCTTTGTAAAGAATTATTTACGGAAATTAATAATTTACATGAAAAAAACAGGGAGCTTAATATAGATTTGTCTGCACTACAGGCAATGGTTAATATAGATTTAGTTAAAGAGAATGAGAATGTAAAAAAAATAGAAAGTGAAATTAAAAAAATAGAAGATAGTATCATTAGTTCTGATAAGTGGAATGAAGAAATGATAAAATTATCCAATATAAGGCCAGTAGACATTGACCATGAGACAATAATTAAAAGAATAAACAAAGATCTTATTGATATAATATCCAATAAAGAAACAAAGCTTTGTCCAGAAATTAACAAACAATGTCCATTTATTGAAGAAGAGACAAATAATAAAATTAAATTATTGCAAGATGAACTTAACAGGGTGAAATATGACCAAAAGGATTATCTTGAAAAAATGAAAAAAT
>CAYUWE010000138.1:0-3718 GCA_964448255.1 uncultured bacterium
GCTAAAAAACTCAGGATAATATCTCTCTTGCATATCATGAAGAGTAAATACAAAAGGTTTATTCATATAAAAGTGTGGATATGCAGAAATGGCAGGAGATAAAAACATATCAATATCTTTAAAAATATCTAATTCTTTTTGAGTAAAAAACCAAGGCTTTCTGATTAATAATAGATGCTGAAAAGCCCATATTGCTTTTGCTCCAAAATTACTTTTTGGTTTGTCTATTTTTCGTACTTCCAAACCATACTCATCAAACCTATTATCATCACTATTACAAAATATAATATACTGTTTACTAGTATCGTTTTTAAGTGCATCTATGATTGACTGAGTGTACTGATACACTCCACCACCATGCTTATCGCCAAATGCTAAAATTCCTACTTTTTTCAAACTTTATCTCCATAATTTTTAAATCTATCCTTAATTCTTTTAGCAGGATTACCACTTGCAAATGAGTTTTCTTTTATTGTTGTCATTACTACTGAATTTGGAGTAATAAATGAGTTTTTTTCAATTGTTACACCCGTTAAAACTATGCTATTTAAAGCAATGCCAACATTTTCATCAATATCTATTTGAGAATTTAAATAAAATGGCTTACCAAGTGGTGTGAAATGAACTATCTCATCATTTGGGCTATCAGGCAAATTTGTCAATGAATAAACTTTCACTCCTGAACTAAATCCACAATTTTCACCAATACTGACTCCCCCATGAGCTTGAATAATACATTGTGGAGCGATATGAACATTAGAACCTATATGAAGTTCTCCTTCATTATAAATATAATTTTTATTTTGCTTGACTTTTACCTGCTCTTTTGGAATATTTACTTTTCCAGCCATCAAGATACAATATTTATCTATCCAAACATTATCACCAATATAGATATCTTTTGCACCTTCTATAATAACTCCTTCATCTATTTGAAGATTTTGTCCACATTGAGCAAATCTTTTGTGGTAATATTTTTTTCTCAAAATTGTTCCTAATCTACCACTAATGTTTCTTATCAAACTTTCTATTATTTGAAAGTAAAGATTTGATAGTTTTGAAAATAGTGTATATTTTTGGAGGTAACCATTTGATTCTTTTAATTTTTCCATTATCTGCTACCTTTGTAACAAATATGGTTTCATTATTTGAGAGTAGTTGTACCCCCCCCATATATTAGTTAATCTTTGAATCATCGCAATATCCTCGAATTTATTAAAAGTTAATATTTCTTTTTTTTGTTTTGAACCAAAATAGCTTGGTATTCCTTCTTGAACTTTACCTTCAAATTTATTTAACACTAACCTTAAAACTTTTGAAATATTATTTGAAGCTTTTTTTGTTTTGAATAATTCATTCTCTAAAGAAGATTTAGAATAATCAATTTCTATTTTTTCTTGAAAAACAATATTTCCATCATCTACATTTTCATTTACATAGTGAAATGTATAGCCTGTATATTTTTCACTATAAGTCATAGCCCAGCTTGTTGCTTCTAGACCCCGATATGTAGGCAAGTATGAATTATGATAATTTACAACTTTGTCAAAACAACTGATAATATTTTTTTTAAATATTTGTGGACAACCCATTAAAAAAGCATAATCGGGATTAAGTTTTTTAATTTCTCTTACAAACTCTTTTTCATTTACATTTTCACTATGAATTACTTTTATATCTTTACTTGCTAAATTCAAAAAATTTTTGTAGTTAATATAAATAATATTTTTGTCAAAAGGATTAAAAAGCTTTTTGATCATATAAACTAAAATATTTTTAATTGTATTTCTTTTTTGTTTTGGAGTAGTATTAACAACTGCAATTAATTCAAAATTATTTTCCAAATTTTGCACAAATGACTCAAATAATATAGTTGTAATATACGAATTACTATCACCAAAAAAAACTACTCTTTTTTTCAAACAATTCCCTTAATACACTTACAAACATACTCAACTTGCTCTTTTGTAATATCAAAATAGCTAGGTAAATTCAACCCTCTCTGATATACCATATGAGTAACTGGAGTATTTACATCAGCATACATTGGCATATCTGATACAGGATAAAAATATGGTCGGCTATCTATATTTTTGGCTTTTAGTTTTTGAATAAACTCATCTCTTTGAGATTCTGTATATTTATCAAGTTCTAAACACACCATCCAATATACATTTTTAGCCCATGAAGCTTGATGATTAAGTCTTATACCTTGAAGATCATTTAGTCCATCTTGATACCATTCAAATATCTCTTTTTTCTTTGCAAGAAGTTCATCTATTCTCTCAAACTGTGCCACACCTAGAGCTGCTTGAAGATTTGTCATACGGTAGTTAAATCCTACTTCTGTATGCCAATATCTTTTCTCTTTGCTCATAGCATGATCTCTTAGATATCGCATCTTTTTATATAGCTCTTCATCGTCAGTTGTTATCATCCCACCTTCACCAGAAGTTATGATTTTATTACCATAAAAGCTAAAAACCCCAGCGTCACTTAAACTTCCTACTTTTTTACCATTTACTTCAGCTCCATGAGCTTCTGCTGCATCTTCTACTACAAATAGATTATATTCTTTTGCGATTTTGTTTATTTCTATCATATTTGCTGGATGTCCATAAAGGTGTACTGGAATAATTGCTTTTGTATTAGGTGTGATAGCTTTTTTGATAGCTTCAGGAGAAATACATAGAGTATCCTCATCTATATCAACAGTTACAACTTTTGCACCTATATATTTAACGGCACTTCCAGTAGCAACAAATGTAAGATCTGGAATTATTACTTCATCATCTGCAGTAACCCCCAATGATACTAAAGCTAAATGCAATGCCGTTGTTCCATTTGATGTAGCAACTGCATATTTAGTACCACAATAGCTAGCAAATCTTTCTTCAAACATATCTATATATTTACCTAGTGATGAAACCCATCCAGATTGAACTGCATCTGTAACATAAGCTATCTCTTTTTCCCCAATGCTTGGTTGTGATATTGGTATAAAATTCATTAATCTTTTTCTCCTTTTAATTTTTCAAAAATAAAATATCCACTTAATATTTTTGTTTGTATCCAAAACAATTCTCTTGATTTTGAATCAAACAAATGAAATAAATAGACACCGACAATCCATGATATCAATGTCGCATAAGCTGCACCTAATCCTCCATATAATTTTATTAATGGATAATTCAAAAATATATTTACTATCAATGCAAACAGTGCTCTATAAAATTGCTGTTTTTGCATATTATGTGCTAACAACCATTTTGTACCAGCGAAACCAATAAATACGAATATTGATGTCCAAATTTGTACTATCAGTATTGATGATGCAGCAATGAAATCTTTTCCATATAATACTAAAACTACTTCTTCCCCAACCAATTGTGTAGAAATTGAGATTGTTAAAGAAATTAAAAACAATAAAATCAACAAATCTTTAAAACGCTTTCTAAACAATTTTATAGATGTTTCTTTAGCATTAATTAATGCAGGAAACAAAGAATTGCAAATTACAATTGCAATAAAATACCATGCTTCTGTTAACTTAACTGAGGCTGCATATATTCCAACTTCATATGTTGAAGAAAGCTCTTTAACCATAACTTGATCAATTTTCATTATAAATAATGTAATAACATTAGATAAAATGAGAGGCATCCCTTCCTTTAAAAAGTCAAATGCCAATTTCTTATTGAATTTCCATACTGTAATT
>CAYUWE010000139.1:0-3709 GCA_964448255.1 uncultured bacterium
CTGGTACTCGTGGTACTGCTTACAATTACGAGGATTTTGCTTTGACTGCTGATACGCTAACTATCAGTACTTACAAAGTAATTCCTATGTTTATTGATGAAGCAGACAGACACCAACAAGCATACGTTGACCAAATGAAAATAGCTGACTTTCAAGGTAAAAAGATCGATGAAAAAATTGAATCAGTTATTCTTGCTACTCACGCAAGTTGGAAGGACTTTGGTGTAACCGATCTTGCAGGAACAGGCGATGACGATACTACAGCAATTACCGTTTCTGCAGCTAATATTGACGACATCATTAGAGCAATCAAAAGGAAACTTTATGCAAACAATGGTGTTGACCTTGCAGTCGAGAACGGTATTTTTATCGTGTGGAGAGCTACCGACTTTGAGTTATTGGAGGCTTTTGTTCAAGCTAATGGATTCACAGAAGCCGATATTAGTTTAAAGAACGGTATTCCAGTGCAAAAGGCGTTCCGATATATGGGTGTTGATCACTACTTGTCTAATTCACATACAGCTGGCCACGTGTTCGCTGGAATTAAAAAACAAGCAGAGATTGGTATTCTTAGAGGAACTTTCGGTAAAGCTAAGTTCATTGAAGACCCAGCTAAGTTAAGTGGTCTTGGTATCGTGTCAAGAGTTGATTACGGCGTGAATTTTCCCGCCCAATTGGCAGAGTTCTTTTGCGATATTAATGTCAGCTAACCGAGTTTGACAATTGGAATTTAGTTTGATGAAGTATTATTAGTATTTACTAATAATTAATATTATCCCTATTGAGCTAAGCATTTCACACCGCTTTAGCTCAATAAGGTGTGAAGGTAATATGCTTTATCACAAAGGACAAATCCCTTGGAATAAGGGTAAAAAAATGGGCAAAATGTCCAAAGAACAAAAAGAAAAAATTTCTAAGGCATTAAAAGGCAAAATGACTTGGAATAAAGGAAGAAAATATCACATTGCTGAAACTATTGAAATGACCTGTAAGCAATGTAGTAAAAAAGTAGAAATATTAAAATCTCGTTCAAAAAGAAAGTATTGCAGTCAAAAATGTTATGGAAAGCAAAAACTGGTAAAAAATTAGATTATTGCAGTGGAAAAAATCATTATGCTTGGGCAGATAAACCAGCTTATTCAACAATTCACGAATGGATAAGGAAACAAAAAGGCAGTGCGGGTGATAAAAAATGTTTACACTGTGAAAATCAAGCAAGAGAATGGGCCAATATAGATCATAAATATACAAGAAATTTAGATGATTATATTGCTTTATGCAAAAAATGCCATATTAAATTTGACAAACAAAAAATATGAAAATAATGCTGGGCATTCCCACTAACCGACTTATAAAACCAAAAACAGCGGAAAGCATAATGAAAATTGTTGCTTATAGCAAGAACATTGAATTTGAAATACTTATCAGTACACGTGGATACAATACTAGCGAGAACCGAAATTACATTGCTTCACAGGCTGTCCGTAGAAGGTGCGATTACCTGTTTTTCGTAGATGATGATATGATTTTGCCTGAAAACGCCTTAGAGAGGCTCCTAGAGGCTAATAAGGCTATCATAGGAGGTGTATATAAGACAAAATACGAGGTTCAAGACGATGTAGTGGAATATTACGGAGAAAAACCAAAGGAAAAGGGAATTTTTAAGGTTTTAGCAATCGGAACAGGGGCAATGCTAATTAATTGTGAAGTTTTTAAAAAAATGCCACAGCCCTGGTTTAAATACGAATGGCATGACAATGGAATGGTAAAAAGAAGCCATGATTGGATATTTTGTGAGGACGCTTGGAACTTTGGCTATAAAGTATTTGCTGATAATACTTTAAATATTAAGCACATAGGACAAAAAACTTATGCTAATCACCTTGGCAATCCCAACAAATAGAGGGGTAATGCCCCAGACGCTTGAATGTTGCTTGAAACTTATAGCTAAAAGTAAGCACGATTGGCATATAATCTGCCCCAGCGAGGGCTACACCGTGGCAGAAAACAGGAACTATACGGCAGTTCAAGCAGTACGAAATGGATCAGATTATTTATTCTTTGTAGATGATGATATGGTATTTGAACCTGATTATGTTGATAAAATGATAGCCCACGATAAAGATATTGTCGGCGGGGTGTATGCTTCTCGGATGGAAGATTCGCCTTTACTTGTTTATGACATAAATAAGCCCTTAGAAGAGCCCTACGACTTACGAAAAGATAAAGTTGATAAATTAACCCAAGTACACGCTAAAGGAACAGCTTTAATGCTTATTAAAACAAGAATATTTAAGAAAATACCGCAACCGTGGTTTGAATTTACTTATCACAAAAATGGAATGGTTAAAGAGGGGGAAGATTGGTCGTTTTGCAAGAAAGCTAGAAAATACGGGTTTGAAGTCTGGGCTGACCCTAATATTAAAACAGGCCATTTAGGTGAAAAAATTTTTTAAAAATATAAACTTATGACTAAAATTTACGAACCAATAGCCGAAGAAGGCATAATCGACGAAATAAATCGTCTTTGCAATACAACTAATGATAGCTATAAAAATAGGCAAAAAATAGCAAGGCTTAACGAGGGCCTTGATTATTATTTCTTCTTAGCGGCCCAAGCTGCCCCGCAGGGAACTTTTGATGATAATACTAAGACAGCGGCTCCTATTGAAACTCAAAACCTAGTAAGTGGAACAAACGCCTATAAAATAACCGATTTTACCAATAATGTCTTACAAATTTTAAGAGTAGCTGTATTAGATAGCGATGGCTATGAACATAACTTGGCTTATGAAGATTTTGAGGATATACAAGACGGCTTTCAAGAAGAATATGATACAGAAAATACTGGATTGCCTCACGCTTGGACTAAAGTAGGAGACTATATTTACTTAAAAGCTACTCCTGATTATAACTCAACTAACGGACTAAAGGTTTACGTAAACAGAGAATTATCTAAATTTCAATACCAAACTTTCACTGTTACGATCGCCAATCCTGGAGTATTAACTAAAACAGCCCACGGCTTATCAGATAGCGATGGGTTACTTTTAATTACAGACGGAGCTTTGCCAACAGGCTTAACTGCCGAGAAGACTATTTACTATGTTTCAGGAAAAACAGCCGATACTTTTAAATTAGCCACCACTCCAAGCAATGTAGGGGCTACTGAGATTGAAACAACAGGAAGCCAATCAGGAACACATAAATTTATTAAAGTGTCAGGCGAGCCTGGTATTCCATTAATTCATCATCCATTTTTAGCTAGGTTTGCATCTAGTAAGTTTATAAAACCAAACCATCCGAACTTTGCCAAAACAATGTCTGAATTAGCCCAAGATAGAATAGATATTCAGGATTACTGGCAGTCAGTAGTAAGACCTGGCAAAACAATTATGGAAACTAAAAAAAGAGCAACAAAATAATATGGCTACAAAGCAAAAACCATTAGTAATAGCAGCACCAGTCCAAGGGATTGCTCCAAGCCCTCATGTTGGCTTTGGAAACATGCAAAATATTGATATTTTCTCAAAGCCTGGAGTAGCACGGTTAAATAATATTCTTGAAAAAAAATCAGATTCTGTTGTAGACGCTCAAATTAAATGGATTGTTAAAAATCCTGCCAGTCCAGCAAACTTATATGCCATTGATTCAAATGGCTCTGTTTATACATCATCAAATAGCGGTGATACTTGGTCAGAAGTGTCAG
>CAYUWE010000140.1:0-3705 GCA_964448255.1 uncultured bacterium
TTAACAAGAAATTAGCATTTTTTTAAGGTTTTTTTTTTCGAAAGCCTTTAAAATAAGATTAAAAGAGATATATGTAGAAGGTATGGCATTTTTCCATTCGATTACTCCGATATTTGAAGTGATCATTATAATGATCATTATCAATTATTTACTTTCCTTTTTTTGGAATACTAAATCTATAGATTTAGTATGGGGGTTTCTGGCATTTCTTCTATTATTTGCTGCTTCTAGCTGGTTAAACCTACCTGTCTTACATAAAATTATGCTGCTTTTAGGTAATGCTGCTATTATCGCTGTAATAATAATTTTCCAGCCGGAATTAAGGGTTGCTCTATCGAAATTAAGCTTAAAAGTTAGACGATTTAAAGAGATGACAGAATTTGATAAATTCTTAGACCATCTAGCAAATTCAATATATAGGCTGGCAGAAAAAAGAATCGGTGCATTAGTAGCATTAGAAAATGAAGATTCTTTAGATGAATATGCTCAAAAAGCGGTTATTTTAAATGCTGATTTCTCATCTGAACTTGTAGAAACAATCTTCGCAACGACAACTCCCCTTCATGATGGAGCTATTATATTAAGAGATCAAACAATCGTTGCTGCCGCTGTAATTTTACCTCTAGCAGAAGACAGCTCACAATTAACCAAATCTATGGGTACACGCCATCGTGCTGGGCTTGGGCTTAGCCATATCACCGATGCTCTTGTAATAGTCATCTCTGAAGAAACAGGAAAAGTATCAATAGCTAGAGATGGAATAATGACAAGAGGCATAAAAATTGATAGGTTTAAAGGAGTTGTTAGAAGTATTTTCAACCCTCCAAATAAGCTATCTTTTCAAACTAAATTTAATTTCCGCGAGTGGATAAGACAATGAAGAGCCTAGTAAAGAAACTATTTTTAGATAATTGGCAAAGAAAACTAATTTCTTTGATATTAGCTGTAATAACTTGGATGGTAGTAAACCATTCAATGACAAGTGTTAAAACTGTTGCCAATATACCAGTAAAAGTAATCAATATCCCTCCTGGAAAAACTCTAGAAGGTATGCAAGCAAATAACGTCTTAGAAAATAGGATAGCTCTTACGCTAACAGGAAATAAAAGAGTATTAGATGAATTGTCGAGTTCTGATCTAGAAGTTATTATCGATGCTGCTGGCAAAGGAGAAGAATGGATAGCTACGATAACGAAAAAGAATCTAGTAAGCTTTAATCCTGATATAGATTTAAACAAGGGAATAAAAAAAGTCTCTCACCATGATTTTATAATCAAGCTAAGTAAATTAACGACAGAGCGTATTCCAATTTTAGTAACCAAACCTATTGGAGAACCACCAAAAGGATATCAATTCTTAGATATTTGGCCATATGAGCTATATATCACTGTAACAGGGCCAGAAAGTATTGTTAAGCAATTAAAAAGCAAGGGATTAAAACTAACATTTAATTTAAATGATATTTCTAAAACAGAACTATTAGCAATAAATACAGCTCAAGCAAGTAAAGATAGCGAAGTTGTAAGTTTTGCTATTCCTAATTCATGGAAGAAAATTAACTTACCATATATTTCTAGAGCTCCTATCGAAATAGATGATCCAGCAGCGAAGAAATTAAGGATAGATTTTGCAAGAACTGCCCTTATTCCTCTTGGAGGACCTATACAAATAAACGTATATTTCCCAGAAAAATACAGCACAACATATAACCCTGACACTTACTCAATAGATACCAATAATTTCATACACGAAAAAAACGGGATAAAACTAATTTCCTCTCCACTATATGCCTATGGTGTAAGCAAACAATTTTTAGAAGTTGTCAAAGACATGATAGAAGTTGTTATTGTAGCAACACCTAAACAAGAAAGAACAAATATTTTATGGAATATACAATTCTTAACCCCTACAGAATTAGAAAATAAATACGTATCAAAAGTTATTTCATCATCAACAGATGAAGAAGGAAGTGCTCTTCAGCCACATCTAAGAGAAGAATATTTACGCAATCGTTTTAGAAATTATATGAATAGATTTAGGCTATATACTGATGATCAGAAAAAATTAAATTTACACATAGAGTTAAAAAATAATAAAATAATAATTACTCCAAAGAAAAATAATATATAAATTCATGGCATCAAAAAAAATCATTATCCTGAAAAGTCAGTTTCACAAACTCGGCGGACTTGAAAAATATGCTCTTCATACAGCAAAGATATTTGCAAAGAAAGGGTTTGATGTTCATGTATTAACTTCAGGGAAAAAACCTTCTATTTCCTCTCTCGACAATATTGAATTCCATTATTTTGATCATGGCTTTGGTCCAAACTTTATGAGGATAGATCAATTCGACAGGTACTGTCAGTATTGGCTAAAAAAATTCAATTGCCCATTTATTTTAGGAATGGATAGGACAAGTTTTCAAACGCATATACGAGCAGGTAATGGCTCACATATAGCATATTTAAAAAGAAGGCATTCATTTGAAGGTCATTTAAAAAAGATGTCCTTTTCTGTAAACCCACTGCATAGAAAGATATTAGATATTGAAAAAACGGCATTTGAAAGTCCATATTTAAAAAAGCTAATAACCAATTCTCATATGGTTAGAGAAGAGATTTTATCTCATTACAATATCCATCCAAACAAAGTTGTTGTAATACATAATGGTGTAGAATTCTATCAGATGGAAAATGCTTTTTCCTCTTGGATGGAAGAAAAAGAAAATATTGCAAAGACCTATAATATGGATCTTTCAAATTATCATTTTCTTTTCATAGGAAATGGCTTTAAAAGAAAAGGTCTAAAACAAATCCTTTTAGGCTTATCTCTTTTAAAAGAAAAAAATTTCACTCTCTCTGTTATAGGCTATGATAAAAATATGAGAGAATATTTAAGATTAGCCAAAAAGTTAAATCTTTCTAAAAACGTATTTTTCTTTGGTATGAGACAAGATTGCAAACAATTCTTACAATTAGCAGATTGTCTTATAATACCTTCATTTTATGATCCATTTGCAAATGTCACGCTAGAAGCCTTATCTATGGGATTATTTGTTATTACCTCTAAACACAATGGCGCAAAAGAAATTATCACCCCAGATAATGGAACAGTAATTGAAGATTTATTAGATAGATATTCTATGAAAGAAGCTTTAGAAAGAGCCATGAATTATCCTAAAACATTTGAAAATGCTAATGTAATAAGAAAATCCGTTGAACATTTAGACTTTTCCAACCAACTTAGTAAATTAGTTACTACCATCACAAGTTAATGAAAGAGAAAATCTCATATATTTTAATACGCACAATTACTTTTCCCCTATCTTTTCTCCCATATAGGTGGATACATAGACTAGGTAAATTTCTAGGTATATTATGCTATTATTTTCTTGTTAAATTTAGAAAAAGAACTCTAAGCAATCTAGCACTTGCAACCACCTTAAACCTATCTACAAAAGAGATAAAAAAAACAGCAATAAAGTCTTTTCAAAATCTAGCAATAAACATTTTAGAATATGCAAAATTTCACTCTGAGACGCATTTTGAAAAAGTAATTTCATGTGATAATCCTAAAAAAGCTCATGAAATAATAAAAACAACAAAAAAAGGAATTATCTTTTTTTGTGGCCATCAATCTAACTGGGAAGTGTTATTTTTAGATGGGAATCTCCACATGAAAGGAGTTGCTATTGGCAAACCT
>CAYUWE010000141.1:0-3417 GCA_964448255.1 uncultured bacterium
CTATTGATATTAATAATTGTATAGATGCTTTGTGTATTTTAGCTGTACTTGGGTGTTTTGTTGAAGGGGGATTAGAGATTGTTAATGCAAAAGTTGCAAGAGAAAAAGAATCAGATAGGCTTTCTTGTATTACTAAAGAACTAAGAAAAATGGGAGCGAAAATTGAAGAAAAAGAAGATGGATTAGTTATTCATCCTTCGATTCTAAAAGGAGCTATAGTAGATTCACATAATGACCATCGCATAGCAATGTCTCTATATGTAGCATCAATAAGAGCAAAAGGTAAAACTCATATAAAAAATACTGAATGTATAAAAAAGACTTATCCTACATTTTTTCATGATATGAAACACTTTGGTATATCTTTATGAATATCATTTTATGTGGATTTAAAAATTGTGGAAAAACAACTTTAGCAAAGAAACTAGCAAAGAAATTTAAAAAGGAATTTATCGATATAGATCATTTGATAGAAGAGTTATATTTCAAAGATAAAAAAGAAAACATTTCATTTTCTAAAATTTATAAAAAAGAAGGGGAAAAGTATTTTCGCATTATAGAAAGAAAAGCGGTTTTATCACTTAAAAATAGCAATAGTATTATAGCAATAGGTGGGGGAACTTTATTAGATGAAGATAACTTTTTATTTTTGAAAAATTTTGGGTTTATCATCTATCTAAAAGTATCTAAAGAGATTTTAAAAGAAAGATACTTATTAAACCCTTCTGTATTTGCTAATAGAGATAATTTATCAAAAGCCTTTGAAGAGCATTATAAAAGAATGGAAGAAATTTATAAAAAAGCAGCAGATTATACGGTAGGTTAATGGGAAGTAATTTATTTGGTAATATCTTTCGATTTATGACATGGGGAGAGTCCCATGGAAAAGCTATAGGGGTAGTTATAGATGGATGCCCTTCTTGTCTAGAGCTATCTGAAAAAGATATTAATGATGAGCTGTTTTTAAGATCTCCAGGAAGAAGTAGGTATGTTTCTAAGAGAAAAGAAAATGATAAAGTAGAGATATTATCAGGGGTATTTGAAGGCAAAACTACAGGCGCTCCAATATCTATCATCATTTATAATAATGATGTTGATAGCAGTAAATATGATGACATTAAAAATATATACCGCCCAGGGCATAGTAATTTCACATACATTGAAAAATATAAAGTCTATGACCATCGAGGGGGAGGAAGGTCTTCAGGAAGAGAAACAGCATCAATGGTTGCTGTTGGAGCTATTGCAAAGAAGATATTAAAACACTTTAACATCGAAGTAATATCCTATTTAAAATCTATTTTTAATATTGAAGCATCAGTTGATATAGATGATGTTAAAGTATTAAAAGATCAAATTATGAAAAGTGAGATATTTTGCCCTGATGGTAATTGTGAAAAAGAAATGATACAAGTTATTGAAAAGATTAGAAAAGAAAAAAATTCTGTTGGTGGCGTTGTTGAATTTGTTGTAAACAATCTTCCCTGTGGCCTTGGAGATCCTGTTTATGAGAAACTAAATGCTAATTTAGCAAAAGCTCTTCTTAGCATACCCGCGGCTAAAGGGTTTGAGATTGGAGAGGGATATTTATCTAACACTATGAAAGGAAGTAGTTTTAATGACTCTTTTGTATTAGAAAATAATAAAGTTAAAACTAAAACTAATCATGCTGGTGGTGTTTTAGGAGGTATCTCTAATTCCATGCCGATTATTGGAAGAGTTCATTTTAAACCTACTCCAACGATAGGCAAACAGCAAGAATCTCTAGAAATATCAACAAAAAAGGCAAAAAAATTAAAACTTTTGGATATAGTAAGGCATGACCCATGTATTGCTATAAGAGCAACAAAGGTTGTAGAGGCTATGGTTGCTAACGTAATAGTAGATGCATTACTAATGAACAGGGTAGTTAACCTATGAAAATTACATCCTTATTTTCTACTCAGATAATTATAGGTAAATCGATTTTAGATAAGTTAATAGAGTATTGTAAGAAATCCTCATATTATGAATTTATAATTGTTACAGATTCAAATGTATTACAATTACATGCAAATCATCTAAAAGAGCTTTTTCAAAAAGAAGATATTTTATGTCATCTAATATCTTTTCCTCATGGGGAAGAAAATAAAACAAGAGAGACAAAAGCTATTTTAGAAGATAAATTACTTCAAAAACAAGTTGGTAGAAAATCTTGCATTATTGCTTTAGGTGGAGGTGTAGTCACTGATATTAGTGGGTTTTTAGCTTCTACATATTTACGGGGGATTGATTATATAAATGTTCCTACAACGCTAATGGGAATGGTCGATGCAAGTATAGGAGGAAAGACAGGGGTAAATACAGCTTTAGGGAAAAATCTAATAGGATCATTTCATCATCCAAAAGCAATATTCATGGATTTAGATTTCTTAAAGACGTGTTCTTATAAGATTTTAAAAGATGGCATGATAGAAGTTATCAAACATGCATTAATTTATGACGCTTCATTTTTCTCTTATATTTCTCAAAATATGAAAAAAATAATTAGTGATAATTACTTGCTTGAGGAAGTCCTCTATAAAAATGTCTTAATTAAAAAGACAATTGTAGAAAAAGATGAAAAAGAAAGGGGAATTAGGCAAGTATTGAACTTTGGTCATACCATTGGCCATGCATTAGAAAAATTAAGTGAATATAAAATCAATCACGCCGATGCTGTTATGATAGGCATGCTTGTTGAAAATTACATATCTTTTCAATCAAAAATATTATTAGAAGAAGATATGGAAAAGATATTTTTATTTTTCTTGAATCATTATGATTTTAAAAAATTTTCCTTCTCTTTTTCATTTGAAAACTTTTTAACTGTTCTTAGTATGGACAAGAAAGCTAAGAAAAAATCACCTCATTTTATTTTGTTAGAAAAAATCGGACAAACATATAAGCATTTAAAAAACTATTCTCATCCAGTCTCTATAGAAATCCTTCCAAAAGCATATGATTGGATACTTGAGAATTTCGAGGTTAATAAAAAATGCTTACCTGTGTAATTGAAGGACCAACATCTAAAGAAATACAATCACAAGTAGAATATGCAAAAAACAAATGTGAATGTCTAGAATTTCGTTTTGATAAATTCAAAAGTATAGATTTTTGTCAGATTAAATCAATTGTAGATTCAATAGATATTCCTGTTATATTTACCTTTAAAAAGCCATTTAAAGACATATATTTTCAATTATGTACATTAAATCCAACTTACATAGATATAGAATACGATATAGATCTAACAATAGAAGAAGAAATAAAAAAGATATCCTCAAGTAAGATAATTATCTCTTATCATAATTTTTCAAACACTCCAAAGGATCTATTTAAAATTCTTCAGAGAATAAAAAGGCCATACGATGCAATATATAAAATTGCATGCATGGC
>CAYUWE010000141.1:3427-3701 GCA_964448255.1 uncultured bacterium
GATCTTTTTAGAATGCTTATTTTTATTAAATCTAATAAAGATATAATAGGCATATCACTTGGAAAATTAGGGCAACCATCTAGAATTTTAGGGAAAATCTTTGGTAATATTTTTACATACTTCTCGATTTCAAAAATTGATAATGAGATATTTCAATTAAGCCTAGATGAGTTAATAAGGATTTATAACTATTATTCTTTAAATACTTCTACAAAGCTATTTTCACTACTTGGCGATCCTGTAGATCAAAGTATTGGTCATGTCTTTCATAATG
>CAYUWE010000142.1:0-3650 GCA_964448255.1 uncultured bacterium
ATTTCAACAAAAGGAGGCTCGCAAGAAGGAAGGATATCAATAGAAGATGCTGTTGTCTGGTCTAGTAATAGCAATTTAATTTTCGATTCTGGTGCTGACATTAATATTAATGCACCAATTACCTGCCATGGCAAGGGCGATGTTATATTTAATATCGGGCAAAAGAAAGATGGTAATTTATCTATAAATTCAACTATAGCAACAGAAGGGAATATTTTAGCTAATGGTTATAATTATACTAATCATTTTCGTATTAATATTTCAGGCCAGAGAGGGCAGGTTATTGGCGGTAATGGAAAAAATTATGTGCATGGTCCGAATGAAAGAAATACTTGGATAATAACAGGAAATGATGAAGGTAAATTAACAAAAGAAGGAATAGATTTTTCATTTAGCCGCGTACAAAATGTTGTTGGCGGCTATAAATCTGATAAATTTATCTTTAGAGTATTAGGAAGGCTTACAGGAACAGCCGATGGTGGCGTAAGTTATGAAGATAATACACTAATTGGACCAAAAGAAACGACAGTGTGGACGATTACTAATTTAGGAGCAGGTAACATCAACCCCCATTCCGTAAGATCAACGAAGTTTGCAAATATTCAAAATATTAGAGGAAAAGGTGAGGGAGATACTATTGTCTTTTCTATGGAAGGGGCATTAGCAGGAGTTATCGATGGTGGTGGAGATAAAGATAATACCATTATAGGACCTAATATTAATACTACTTGGCTTATCCATGCTACTAATCAAGGAATAATGCATCCCGAAGGAAAGGTTTCTACTAATTTTACAAATATACAAAATATAAAAGGTGGCAACAAAGACGATACATTTATATTGAATGATGGGTTTAAATGGGCAGGAGCAATAGACGGAGGAAAAGGTAATAACACTCTTGACTATTCAAAATATAATTATCCAATAGATATAGATTTAACAGATAATTTAGCTACCAATATCGTTGGTGGCATGCAAAATATACATGTATATAAATTTAACCATTCTGCTCCTATAAAAATTAAAGGTAATGACACCGATAATACCTTTGATTTTTCATCTGGCTTAGCTGATGGTTCTTTCATTGATGGTGGGGAAATAGGTACTAACACTCTTATTGGTCCTTTATCTTCATCTTCATGGCATATCACAGAAAATAACGAAGGTATTTTGGTAAATGATGGTAATACTTCCACCTTTAAAAACATTCATAATCTTGTTGGTGGCAAAGAAAATGATATATTTGCATTTGATGATAACAAAAAAATTGATGGAGTAGTTAACGGAAATTTCGGGGAAAACAAATTGGATATGGGAGCATATTCTTCTCCGACGTTGGTAAATTTTGAGAGTAATAAAACAACAGTTGCAGCTATTGAAAATATCCAAGTGATTATTGGTGGAGATAACATTGCGAATAATATCATTAAAGGAAAAGAAGAAGGCCAGTTATGGGAGATATTTGATGATGATTCTATTGCAGTAAATAATTGTGAATTATATGGATTTGGTTCTCTATTAGGTGGAAAGGGAGATGAGGCATTTGTTTTTGCTACAGACAAACAAATCTCTGGCATAATTGACGGAGGTGAGGGAAATAATTTATTAGATTATTCTACATATTCATTAGCTACAAATGTAGATGTACAAAAACAAATTGCGATTGGAACTGGCGGAATAAAAAATATTAAAAACTTTATTGGAAGTGATAAGAGAAAAGAAGAAAATATTTTTGTAGGGTTAGATCAAAGCAGCAAATGGAAAATAGTAGATAATTTTGTAGTTACTGATGGCGATTATAATTTTTATAATTGTGGAAATATAAAAGGTGGCAATGGAAATGATATTTTCTCATTTGAAGGGGAATATAGTATTTCTTCAATAGATGGCGGTGAAGGGAAAAATCAACTGCTTGGCCCTAAAGAGTCTTTATCAACTTGGACTATAGGCACAGAAAATAGTGGTAGAATATCTATAACCGATAAAGACACCTCTTTTTCAAATATCCATGTAATTAGTGGTGGAGAGAAAGATAAAATTACTACAGAGAAAGGATCAGTCTGGCATATAGATAATGACAATGGCGGGTTTATTGAAAAAAGTGAAATTACTTTCTCTGAAATAGGAAATTTACTTGGTAGTGCTAGTGAAGCTGACACATTTATTTTTGAAGGTAATTTTTCTGTTCTTTCTTTAGATGGCAATGGAAGTACTAGTAATATTCTAGTTGGACCAAAAGATAAAAACCTAGAGTGGCATATTCTTTCATCAAACACTGGGAAAATGGTAATAGATGAAAAAGATGAGCTATCATTTTCAAATATTAATGTATTTAATGGAAATGGTGAGGATAAATTATTTTCTGCAAATAGTGAAAATACTTGGATAATAACAGATACCAATGAAGGGGCTGTCAATGACATAATTTTTTTAGGGATGGGGTCATTATATGGAAATGAGAATAATGATAATTTCATAATAAAAGATAATGGAAACATCACACAAATAATTGATGGAAATAATGGTATTAATTCAATTGACTTTTCAGATCATAGCATTGCTACAAAAATAAATTTGGAAGACTGCACGTATTTAAATGATAAAAGCTTTAAAAATATTAATTCATTTTATGGAAGTAAAAATAACATAACTGAAAATACATTTGTCGGCCTTGAAAAAGGTCATAAATGGACGATAGATAGTAATAATTCTGCAAAAGATGATACTTTTTCATTCCACGAATTTGGCAAGGTAATTGGAAGTAATTCTAATGACGATGAGTTTATTTTTAATGGAGATTATTTTATTTTTTCAATCGATGCAAATGGTGGTGAAAATAATAAAGTTTATGGACCAAATAGCAATGTTCAATGGGTTTTAGAAAATCCATTTTCTTTTAAAATAAATATCAAAGACAATATTTCTTCATTTTCAAATATCCAAGAAATTATAGGGCAAGGAGAAGATACAATAGTATCTTTAGAGGGTTCTACTTGGACAATTTCTCAAGATTATGGGATGAACTTTTTTTATAAAATTCAATTTAGTGGGATGAATAACTACATTGGTAGTGAAACAGGTGATGATATATTTGAGCTGCAGAGCAACAACTTACTTGCAATGATAGATGGAAATGGTGGTAGTAACAACCAATTATATGGATTAAAAGATGAAGCTAATATTTGGGAAATAAATAAAGAAGAAAAAGTTGTTGGCGACACAAAATTTAAAAATATCCAACAGGTATATGGAAATGAAGGTGATTTATTAGTAGGACTGGATAAATTCACTTGGCATATTATTGGTGGTAACGTATCAAACGTTTTAGAAGCTAACATTACCTTTAATAATATAGGAAATATTAAAGGTAGTGATATTTCTGGTGATACTTTTATATTTGAAGGAGATTCTTATGTATCAGCAATTGATGGAAATGGCTCTTTAGAAAATATTATTATTGGCCCATCTAAGTTAGTTGCTTGGTTAATACAGGATGATAATACCGGAAGAATACATACAGGGAAAGAGGCTACTTCTTTTAAAAACATACAATTTATTGAAGGCAGCGGCGTAGATAGCCTAACTTCATTAATTGATAATACACAGTGGCATTTAACAAATGATAATTCAGGGTATTTACAAAATTCAAT
>CAYUWE010000143.1:0-3640 GCA_964448255.1 uncultured bacterium
AGCACAACTTATGGAAATTGGGGGGTATGAAACATACTATAGGTATGGTTGGGCCGATAGGCTTAATAGAAGATTATGTATCAAGAAAAATTTATAAATTAGATAAAGAGGCTAAGTTTGTTCCAATAATATCTTCTAATATTGCTGCAGGTATTTATATTGCAAAAATACCTTTAGCTGTAGGTGCAATGCTTGGATTTACCTATTATAGAGGAATACCAGGGTTTTTAAACTCAACGGCTGCAGCAGCCGCTGGATTTGCTATTCAGCATATGCTTTATGAACTTGTTAATAACATATTAGGAAAGTAAACATGGCAACAAATATAATAAAAGGTCGTCTAAATCCACTAGATTTACAAGTGGATGTTCGACCAAAAGTACTAGAACATTTATCTTTAAATGATCTTCAGAGAATATCTTCAGTAAATAGGGAATTTAATACCCTTATAAAAGGGTTTTTAAGTACTTATTTCTTAAATGATGCTGACAATACTTGGATAGATTGGGAAGTTTCATTAATTAATGAAAAAAGAAATGATAATTATAAAATTGATCCAACGAATGTCCTAGTGCGTATGCGCGTATTGTGTGGAAAGATTCTATTTAGACCATCTGTAGTACTTCTTCCTTTATTTTTGCCAATGCAAAAAGCTTTTGAAAAAACAAAACCTTTAGAAGAACAGTTCTTAACATCGGCATATGATATAGATTTGAAAGATTTAGTAGGGGTAGTGCCTTCAGTAAATACAGCTCGAACGATTAATGGGCTTATAAGGCGACCAGAATTCTTACTAATGATGCCTCAAACGTATTACTTAATGTTTGTAGTAATGGATGCAATAATAATGAATACCGATCTTATTAATTTTCCTGGAATAACTCATTTTACCGATATTTCTACATTTCTAGATAGAATTTGTGAAGAAAAACTTTTTGCTAATGAAGAATTAATACAAATAGACAAACTAATATTTGATTTTTTTCACAGGACAAAGAAATTTTTTCCTAAGGAAAATATTAGGCTTCTTGCAAACGAACTTATAGAGAATAAAAGATTTATAAAATTAGTAAATAAATTAGTTGCTATATTAAATACTGGTATGTTTCCAACAATTTCTAAAATATTAGTTGAACTAATAAACAGATGTAGTAGCTTATGTAGTTCACAAAACAGTTTGAACTCAATTTTTAATATGGAGTGCTTTAAAAAGAAGATTTGGGAGAAAACATCAAGAGTTTTAGTAAATGGAGACTGGATAGATCTGCCAGAACCTTTAATACCTGAGAGTGAAAAACCGCTATTAAAAGTTGAAGGGGAAAATTTATTTCCATTGATATCAGATGAAATAGCTGAGCTTAAAGATTTTCTTACATTTTTTTCTGATCATTTGAATAGTAAAGATTTGGCTCAAAATGTAATTCGTTTGCCATTTCCTATAAGCTTTTGTCATTTAAGCACTAAAATTTATCGTGATTTTATTGAATACGGAAATTTTATTCTTACTAGAGCAATTAATGAAGTATTAACTTCACCTGATAATATTGAGGGAGGTGAAGAAAATAGAACACTAGAGATTCGTGAATGTACTCCAGGTATTGGGTTACATGCTTATTGTCCTATTAATAATAATTTTATTTTAAAGATTATTTCGCCTTTTGAGTATGATTTTTTTTCACAGAGAATGATAGGTCTAGCAGGAAATTTACATGAAAGAATAAGAAATTTACATCTTTATCATCATGGATCTTATAAAAGCTATTTTCCGCAATTAGCAGTGCTTTGCAATTTAGAACATTTAAAAATTTCAGGCTATATAACAACAAAAGAATTTGAAACTATACCTCAGAGCGTTTTAGAAAAACTCAGAGCATTAGATTTATCAGGTATTTGTCCTTTTTATTTAGATGTGCCAAATAATATTCCATTAATGACAAATGTAGAACAGATTATATTACCTCATAGAGATTCTAGAAATAGTACATATATGACAATTAGAGAAGATCTTCGCCAACAATTACTTTCTTCTAGTAATGCTGTACTAAGAGATTTGCCAGGTAGAATTGATTCAGCGGCCTTAGCATTAATAAAGCCACTTTCAAAAAATGAAATACAAAGAAGAGCAATACAATATTACCAAAAAATAACTATTCCTTATTTGCTTGATAGCATGTTTCAGATTGGGATGGGACTATCAATGATACCAACTCAGACGGTAAATGCTACATTTGTCTTGAAATTATTACAATGGCTATGGCTGTCAATAGCAGTGAGTTGTTTTACTTTAAAAGCGATTGGATCAAACTGCAGAAATTCTAATTATAATCTGAAACAAGAAGCATTAATACTTTTTAAAGAGTATATGGCATTTTTGGCTATGGTATTATTAGAAACATCTAAGTTTTAAAAGTCTTTAAGGTGGAAGAATGGTAGCAACAAGAGAAATAATACAAAGACCTTTAAATCCTTAAGTGAGCTCTTTGATGTGTATTGTTAGCTACTAATACCGTCTCTATCAACTATCCATAATGCTGGATGAGTTTTAGTTCCTACTTTTATAGCTGGGTATGTCTGAGTACCTGAAGGAAATAATACCTTCATCGTTATTTCCTTTTTTTGTTTTCCAAGGACTATAAAACATATTGCTTGGCTGTTGTTTATGCAATTGTAAGTTAAAGTCATGCGATATGTGTCATTTTGTTGTATGTAATTTGCTGCAACAAGCCTATAGTCTGTTAGAGCCTTTGTTTGTGGGAATAATGAGGCAGTATGACCATCATCGCCAAGGCCGAGTAGTACTAAATCAAATAATTTATCTCCAAGGGTATTTAAAATAGTTTTTTCATATTCATTAGCATTTCTTTTTAAGTTTTCTTCTGCTTTCATTCTAAAGATTTGATTTTGGGGGATTGGTGTTTTAGAAAAGTACTGCATAGCCATGTTGTAGTTGCTATTTGGATCTGTTGGTTTGACGTTTCTTTCATCACTCCAAAATAACCATACTTTTGTCCAATCTATCTTATCTGATGAACATAGAAGGGCATATACTTCTCTAGGGGTGCTTCCACCTGATAGGGCGATTGAAAACCTTCCATTTTTACTTATACAGGTATTAGCTAGTTCAATAATATAGTCTACAATGTACTCTATGGTTTCTTTTCTATCTCCGGGGATAATTAATTTTTGCCGTTCATTTAGTATATGGAGTTTTTTTTCTTCTAGCATGATAATTTTTCTGTAATTGTTGAAAGCATTTTTAAGGTGTTTATATAGTGCTTACTCACACCACGATAAAATATTTCTTTTGTTAAAGATTGTCCTGTTGTTGTCTTTTCTAGGTTTATGTGGTAGGGGATTTCACATTCTTGCATCGTTGATATTTTCACATTTATTTGTGAGGGGTCTTTTTTACTTTTTTCAAATGAAAATATATCGTCATTTTTTGTTTGTATTTTTATAGAAGCAATAGACCCTGTAGTTAGATGGGGATAGGAAAAGGGGATTAGTTTAAATAAAGCTTCACCATTTGAAGTGTTATAAAGTATATGTATTTCATCATTTTTAATTTCTGATTTTATAAATTTCCATTCTAAACAAGAAGAAAGCCAAGAAAGAAGATACAATCCTTTTATTTCACCTT
>CAYUWE010000144.1:0-3637 GCA_964448255.1 uncultured bacterium
TTTTTTGGAGTTTCCGGTGGTACTGCATTAAAATCTCCACCTAATACTATAGGTCCATTAGTTTCATTTATCCAATTTAATATTTCATTGGTTTGTTTTTCTCTTGTTATTTGTGACCAAGGTTCAAGATGTACATTTATTACATTTACTGTTGTATTGCCTATTGATATTTTTGCTTGTTGCATTCCATGAGGGCAGTATATCCATCTTAGATAAAAAGGAATGTCTTTTGGATAGTTAAATATTTTAGCTTTATTATCTTGCATCGGATACTTCGATAAAATACAAAGGCCATAATTGATATGTCCGTGCATTCCATGAAAACTAGGATGGAATTTTTCCCTTAGAGTTACTGCCTTTGCTATAAAATTGTAATTAGCTTTTTTAGCTAAATATTCTGCTTGATCGATGGAATATGATCTTTTTGAGTTGAAATCAACTTCTTGAAGAAGAACGATATCGGCATCCATTTCTAATAGAATATCGGCTAACCTGTCTAATTTTTTATAAAATGCCTTTTTATCTGAATAGTTATTTTTCCAATCTGTTCCTACTCCAAAATGTATGTTGTAAGAAGCTACTTTAAGTTTTGAAATATTTGCCGATGGCACGTCGTTTGATACTTGAATTACAGACACTTGCGATGTTAATGGTAGTGGTGGATAGTTATTCCACCAAAGAAAAGAAATCATTCCTATAAATATAAATGAAAAGCATGATGCAGTAGTGATCAATGCTTTTTTCCAAGCATTCACTATTCTCCCCCTAGTTAATTTTCTTATTAATAGAAAACGAATAATAATGCAACTGATCTGGAAACATATTATAATAATTCCTTCTTGACAGAGATTAGATCTGGTATTAGAAAGAAAGAAAATAGTGATAGGACGGTAATTCTATGAAACAAAAGACAATTTTAATTTTATCAACGTCGGGAGGAGGGGGCCTACTTCAAGCTGCTAAAGCAAAAGAACAAGAGATAAAACAATCAGATCCAGATAAAAAAGTTATAGTAATAGATATTATGTATCAATGGCTAGGTACTGTTGGTAGATGGGGTAGTGGGCAATGGAATAATGCCCAACGTAAAGGAAATGTAGGATCACAGATAATACTTGGGAAATTACAGATATTTGCAGATATAATATTTTGGCCAACGATGTTTATTATGGCATTGGTTACTTTTATAAAAGAAGATATGGATAAGGTAATCAATACACAACCAGTATGTATCTCTGCTGTTATTAAAGCCTTAAGGTTAGCTCATCTATTAAAAAAGAAAAAAATAATGTTAGAACAGGTGATAGTAGATTTGCCAACGAAAAGATCGACTCATTTTTTTAGAGGGGTAAAGATATTATCTAAAAAAGATAAACAGTATGTACGCATTATTTCTATGAAGCCATTTTTAGAAGATGTTAAAACAACAGAAGAATTTTGGAGGAAATATTGTGATCTTCCAGAAAGCCAAGTGAAATATGAAGATTATTATATCAGGCAAGGGTTTCATCAATATATTGGAAAAAAAAGAGAAGACAAACCTTTAGAAATATTTATTCGTTCAAAGGATGATAGTGAAAGTGCCTATATAGAAGAAACAGTAAATAGGGGGAAGCCTAATTATATAAAATCTTCTAGTGGGTGTATATTTACTATTAATCCACAAGATAGATTATATATTGTTCTATTGGGAACACAGCCAGCTTACAATTCTACTTGTTCTTATGTGAAAAGATTTATGGATATAGTTAGGAATTTCTCAATAAAAGATAAATTATATCATCTATTTATCTTTTGTGCAGAATTTTCAGAATCTAAAAAAAGCTTATTCCAAAGAGTAATTGACGTTGTTAGAAATGAAAAAGATTATCCATCAAACTTAAATATTATTCCTATGTCCTTTCAAGATTCTAATAGTATTGCAGCTCTTTTTCATAGATCAGATGTGTCAATTACAAGGTCTGGTGGGCAGACAATGATGGAATTAATGGGTGTTGCTACAGGGGAAACGTGGGTGCATTCTGAAACGAAACTACCAAAAAATGCTAATTCTTTAACATATGATCAATTATTTAAAGGCCTTCCTTCATGGGAAGCTGGTAATGCTGGGTATTTGTGTAAAGAATACGGTGGTAAATTCGTTACACCTGAGATTTTAGAGGGTATGCTAAAACCGCATTTATAAGTCGGTTAAATACTGAAGAAAACCTCGCCAGTCTTTTTTATTGACATAGGTTTTTAAAATACTGTGATCAGCATTAACTGCTCTTGCAAAATCTTCGAGATATAGATCAACTGTCCCTTTTATCATTTCTGTTTCCATTCTTTCTCCAAAACCATCAACGAAATTTGTTCTTTTGAAATAGTCATCTAATACTTCAATCATACATTTTTTTAGCTCAGGCGTTGTGAAAATAACTTCTAAAAATCTTAATGGGTAAATATATCTTACCTCATCTCCAATCTTCTCTAATCTTGATTTGTGATGTAAAAGAAGGTTAATTTTTCCTGTTGTTCCCATGGTATATATTAGGTCATAGATTTTATTTTTATCTTCATCGGGACATGGCAATTCAAAATAGGTTAATTTTTCTTTTGTCGCGTCTTTTTTGGGGATTTTTATTAAAGCTGCTAGTATGGGATATTGTGTTAATACATTGCAGTAGTAGTAGTAAGGTTTTTCATTATTTTCCTTTGGCAGATCCGGATAATCTATCATTCTTATACCTCTACTTTTTCAATAAATTTATTATAAATTGTCTAATAAGATGTTTACAAATGATTTCCAATCTTTTTTTACTACGTGTTTTTCTAAGGTAGAAAAATCAATAGATAGGTCACTTGCAAATTCTTTTGCTTGTTTATCAATATGTTCTTGATCGTTCAGATCATTTGAGAGCCTTCTAATAAACGGTGTGTATTTAAATATATCTCTTCTAACCCCTCTTAATTCATTAATTAATTGAGATGTTAAAATAACTCTTAAAAACTGCAGAGGATGAACAATTTTATGGATTCGTTTACCCAATGCTTCTAATTTTCTTTGGTGGTGAAAGAGAAGTGAAGTTT
This sequence comes from uncultured bacterium, assembly GCA_964448255.1. Taxonomy (GTDB): domain Bacteria; phylum Chlamydiota; class Chlamydiia; order Chlamydiales; family SM23-39; genus CAYUWE01. The sequence continues at coordinate 3,070 of CAYUWE010000144.1, forward strand.
TGCTTTCTCTATTTAAAGTTGTGATGATTTTAGAAATAACACTTACATGCTCTTCGGTGCAAGGATAGCGGTAATTTACTATTGGGATATTATTTGTTGGATTTAACATAGATACATTGAACTCATCGTATTTTGATTTTAAAGAATCTAAATTTTCTTGTTTCTTTTGGAAATAGGAACTAGCAAAATCTAGAGATTTTATAAAGATATATATAGTTGTAGTAATGGCTATTGGAATAAATAAAAATAGTGGTAGCAAAGTAGCATATTGGTAGATGGAATAGGTTGCTAACATAGCAAATGATGGCAACGTAATTGTTATGATGATTGATGCAATATGAGATATTGTAAAATATAACTTCTTTTGTCTTTCATAGTCTGTTTTATACTGATCTAATAATCTATATTTCACGGTTAGATCACAAGTAGCAGAAGAAGTTGTTGGAGTAATCATTATTTTCCCTTATAATTTTTTAAAAAGACCCGAGATAATAGGATTTTTCATGAAAAAAATCACTATCTTTTTAAAGAAATTATTCAGGGAATAGAAAATTTCCGGTTCTCAAAT
>CAYUWE010000145.1:0-3630 GCA_964448255.1 uncultured bacterium
AATCATCAAATTTTCCAGGAATAAAAATTGCAGTTATGGGGTGTATTGTAAATGGCTTAGGAGAAATGCAAGATGCAGATTTTGGGTATATTGGTTCAGGTATTGGAAAGGTGGATTTATATGTTGGTAAAAAATGCGTCAAAAGAAGCGTAGATCAAGAAGACGCAGAAGAGATGTTATTAGAAATAATAAAGGGTAGTAATTCATGTCAGCAATAAGAGCTCCTACACCACAGAAATTAGATGACTTTCCTGAATTATATGATTATGGGAAATATAAGTTTCCACGTTATTATAGACGATTTAACCGAACGCATTTTCCTAGAATTGATCATAATATAAATGATGATTTATTTTCAGGCTTTTGCCTTCCAGAAATACAAAATTTCAGACGGCCCTTTGCTAGAAGAGATGTTAGTGAAAATACACATCAAAGTATAACCGGAGAGAAAGTTAATAGTATTTCTACATGTTGTTTTAAGTCGTTTAATAGAAAAAAAAGGAAAAATAGAGAAGAAACAACTCCAGAAGAGAGTCATGTAGACTATACTAGAGTAAGATTAAGAGATACATTTTGTAATCCATCAAATAGATTAAACAAAGTTACATTTCTATATTGTCTTTCTTTAGAATGGTTTTATGCTAATACAAGAATGCGTTCATGTCTTACGCATGATGGTATGACAGAAGAAGAAAAAGAAAAAAGCAGACAAGAAGTATCTTTATTATTTCAAGAAGACGTAAAAAATAAAAGAAGGAAAATTACTCTTTCTTATGAAAGAAAAAAAAGAGAAATTTATGATCCTTCATCTTATGAACCTAGAAAAAAGCGTTGTGCTATTGAGAATGGTTCTGTTGTGGCAGAAGTGAAACCTAAAACAATGCCAAAAATTCTTGGAGAAGGGACTTATGGAAAAGTTCTAGAAGGGAAAATAGATGATTCTAGAAGGCCTTGTGCTCTAAAAATTTCAGCTAGACCTTCTAATGTTGCGAATTATATTGAGGCTTTAAGAGAAAGGTGTATTTTATCAAAATTGCAAGACTCACCACATGTGGTAAAAGTAAAGGCTTTTATTACAAAAGGTCCTTTTCAATCTTGCTTAGTAATGGAAAAAGGAGGGCTAAATCTAGATCATTATATAGAGACTAAAAATCTTAGATTACTAACAAAAGTTCGATTTATGAAACAATTAATAGATATTTACGAATTTTTTAAAGAAAGTGGGATTCTTTATACAGATTTAAAACCAGCGAACTTACTTGTTGATCCTAGAACTTATCGACTAACAGTAGTTGATTATAATTATATTAGAGTTATTCCACCAAATGGTTCTACTAAAGCAAGACATGATAATGTACAAACAATTATATACAGGCATTTTTTGGATCATATAGGAGCACCACTAGATTTTCGTATACTCTTGTGGGCTATAACCATTATATTTTATGAAATAGTAACCAAGGACTGTTGCTTATTTCCATTTGAAAAATGTAATGACGATGAAACAATTATAGTCTTACAGATTATGGAAACCATGTTTGGAGGGAGGCAAGTAGATTGGTTAAAACAAGGGAAATTAACTGATCAATTTTATGACAAAGTAGGTGATACATATATCTCCAAAAATGAGCTCCCTTTACATTTACATTATCCCACTCCACAATCAATAAAAATTAGTTACGTAATTAGAAGAATACGTGGAACTGTTCAGTATAGATATAAATACTATGATGAGAACCCACCAATTATCCCTCAAATGAATAATGTAGCTAATTTAATATGTGATATGCTTAGCGTTGATCCTCCAAGCAGTGGACAAATTAAACAAAGACTTACAGATATCGAAAATGCTCTTTAAAATTGGCCATTTTTTCTATTTAGTGATAGAATCTTTGCCTATTTTCAATTCTAAAACTTCGATTAGAAAAAAACGTTATTTATTTCCTCTTTAAGAAGGGGAGATTTATTAGTTGTGAAACGCATAAGAGATATTAATAATAAAGGATAATAATTCATGACAGTATTAAACCCTAAAGACTTAAATCCATTGAAAAAAACTCCCGAAATGTTCGATTTTTGTTATTATCACTTTCCTAGGCATTTTGAAAGATTTAACAAAACGCATTTGCCTATACCTAAAATTGATGCTTTTACTGATGACGACTCATTTTTTTCCCCTCCACCATCATTTTTTCTTACTAAGATTAGGGTTTCACCTATAAAAGGAGCTTTTCAAATTAAACAAGAAAGTGCAACTCAAGAGAAAGTCAATAGTTTTTCTACTAGTTGCTTTCAACCGTTTAAAAAGCAAGAAAGGAAAGAAAAAAAAGAATTAACGCTTGAAGAGAGTGCGATTGCTTATAATAGAGTAAAATATAAAAATCGATTTTGCAATCCCTCAAATAGATTAAACCAAGTTACATTTTTATATAAGCATACTTTAGAATAGTTTTGTGCTAATACAACATGCTTTTCTTGTCTTACACATAGTGGCATGACAGAAGATGAAAAAGAAAGAAGCGAGAAAGAATTGTCCTTAGTACTACAAAAAGACAAGGCAAATAGAAAAAGAAAAATCACTATTTCTTATGAAATGCGGCCTAAAAAAAGACAAGCTATTGAAAAGAAAGATATAAATGAAAAGAAAGATTCTACTGAAAAAGATTTGAAAACAAATGAGATGGTAAGAAAAGTTGCAAAACTTGGACAAGGTACTTTTGGAATTACCATAGAAGGAGATATTGACAATGAAAATGAAGCTTCCGCAATAAAAATTGCAAGAGATCCTACGGACCCTCCACCATATAGAGATTTATTAAATGAAAGATTCTTTTTACATGCTTTGCAAGATGCTCCATATGCAGTAAGAGTAAAAGGATTTATATCAAACGGACCATTTCATTCATGCTTATTAATGCAAAAATATGATTGTTCGCTTAGTAATTATTTGCAGAAAAATTCGATTCGTTTAAAAATTAATCAAGACTTATTTATACTGAAAAATACTATTAGTTTAAAAATTAAACTAGACTTTTTGAGACAGTTATTAGATATTTTTGATGATTTAAAAAGTCGAGGTATTCTTTATTTAGATTTAAAGCCACAAAACCTTTTAGTTGTTGAGGATACTCTAAGATTAGTTTTAGCTGATTTTAACTCTGCTCAAAGAGTTTCTCCTAATGGCACTACAAAACCTAAGAAAAGAAATGTTCAATCTCTTCCATATAGACATTATTTAGATTATATTGGGGGTCCTCTTAATTTTGATGTTCTTTATTGGGGCATAATAGTTGTTTGGTTTCAAATAGTATCAGGGGTTAATTTTCTGCCTTACTATAAAGAGACTGATGATGAGGTGTCCTTGGTTTTACAGCTTATGGAAGTGTTTTTTGATACAAGGCCGGTTGAATGGTTAAAACAAGGTAAAATGACCTCAAAATACTATGCTTCTTATGGAGATGTTTTTATTCCAAAAAAAGATTGGAAATTGCACGATAGATACCCTACTTCAAAAGAATTAAAATATAGTTTTGTGTATAAAAGGATACCAGGGACACAAGCTTTTTTAGAAAAAAATCCAGATAGTAATGTACCCGTTGATCCAAATTATGAAAAAGTAGCAGATCTAAT
>CAYUWE010000146.1:0-3626 GCA_964448255.1 uncultured bacterium
ATGATTTTTAGCTTTTTTTACGAGGTCTTTTAAAGCATTTAATTTTGCATTAAATGATAAAGAGAAAAAATGAGGAATTTGTTTTACTAATAGGTTCCTAGTATTAGTGAAAAAAGCTTTTTCACCAATTTGAGAAAATACTTTTTTTACAACTTCAAAGGCTTCTCTTTCTTGTGTATTATCGTCATGTAAATCCCAAAAATAATTTCTACCAAAAAAAAAGCTATCGTAACTATCGTAGCTATCTGTATCTAAACTTACTTCCATATAATTGCTATAATTAAATTAATAGCGTATATAATAACTTAATTACGGCAATTAAACAATCTGAAAGAAAGTCTTATTATAACTGAACATTTTATTATAAATAATTATAATTTTTATTTATAAAGCAACAAATCATTATGAAAAAAATGAGTTGAAGTTAGGCGTAGCGTAATAATGGTCTTGTGGAAGGGGAGATTTTCTATAAGATATTTCTTGAAAAGACTCTCTATCTAAAGCGTCAGATATTTCATCTACTACATCTAGAAAATTTGAAATTGCAGTTTTACATGGTTGTGATGATGCAAAGCCAATAAAATTGATTGCAGAAACAGCACTAAAAGCATAAAAAAATGAGTCTAGTTGATTTATACTCCATGCATAATAAGACATAGCTCCAGTTGCTAAAGAAATACCTAGCATAATTGCAGGTAGAACATTATCAGCAGTTCCTTTAAGTGTCTTTTCACTTCTTTCTTTAGCAGCATTTAATCCATCAAGAATTTTTCTCATTTTAATAGTTTCTTCTGGAGTAAGGTTAGAAGCTTTATTTTGTATTCTGGCTGCTAAATCGTTATTATGTAATCTTCTGAGATCAAAATCGCTATCAACAGGGGATTTGTTTTTATCATCATATATCAATGCAATGGATATGATAAATATAGATACAGATGAAGCTATCACAAATGTAGGAATGCTTTCTATAATAAGAGAAAGGCAAAAAATAGCCACACAAGCAAAACATGTTATTTCATAAACCCTAGAAGAAAATTCATAATTTTCTTTTTGAAGTTTATGATCTTCAATTTTTCGAAATGTTGGTTTAGTAATACTATCAATTTCTGGTGTTCTTATAGACATATCATACCTCTATACTAACTACCTATGTTTGGTTTTGTTACATTTCGAGCAGTAAAAGAATCTAGTTGTCTACGAAGTCCAGGTAATTGTTTCAGTTCATTAAGTTCTTCTCTAGTTGCAGCATTGCTTTGTTGAATTTCAGTTGTTTTTCTTAAAAGCGATTGAATTAAATCAGATCTTGCATCTGAAGAAGCTTTTTTTTCATTGGACATGCTGATGCCTAATTTGACATACATTGCAAATGATATTAAACATGCTGGTGTAGATATAGCGGCTAGAGTTTCGTTGTGTAACATAATTGAACAACAAAGAATAACGCCACTTGCAATCGTAATTGTTTTAAAAATTCTTTGATAGAATTCTAAATTAGCTTTTTTTTGATCACTTTCTGCAATTTTATTTTGTGTTCTAACAACATCTTGTTGATGTCTTATTCTCATAATGTAATTTCTCCTAATTTATTGTTTTAGAGCTTCAAATTCTTTGATACATTCAGTTTTTAAAGCGTTGATTCTGTCTATAGTTTCTTGGTTTTTTTGCGATAATGTCTTTATTTCTTTTAATTGTTCACCAATTTTATTTGCTTTTTCTGTTGTTATCATAGGCTTATCGTTTTCAGATGCGGATGTAATTTGCTCTAATAAAGAAGGCTCAGTTGTTAAATCCATAATAGCTTTATTTTCATTTGATATTTTATTTCTTATATAAAGTAACATTGCTATAGATATTATACTCAGCGTTGTAGATATTATGAATAATGGAAGGTTTTCTAAGATAATTGAAATACCAATAATAATACCACTTGCAAATCCTGAAATTTCATAAACCCTGTTATAGAATTTATAATTTTCTTTGTTTTGAATATGTTCTTTGATTTCTTTTGTTAGATTTAATGGTACATTTTCTATTGGGGATGATTTTACAGCCATAACGTAATTACTCCTTAATTTGTTTTTAACTTCTACATCCTACAGCGGCTCTTGGCCCTTGTAGTTCCGGTGCTGCCATTGTTTGGAAAATTTTTCCTCCAACTTCAGTAAGTGCTTGTGCAGCAGGTTTAAATTTCTCAACCATACTAGTTTGTGGTCTAGGGATATAAGTGCTGCTAGGTCTAGAATTCCAAAATGTAGGATGATGGTAACCATAGTCATAAGAGTCATAAGGCTCATTATGATGAATAACATGAGTTACTCTCGGTGTTTCAGTAAAAATATGCGTTGGAGAAGTGTGATGGTATATGTGTGTAGTTGTAGGTGAATTTCTACCAGAAATACCTTCTGAATGAACTTTAGCAATAGTTGGACAGTTAAGTTCATTTTCTAAATTTTTAATTGCATTTTCATGATAATGTTTATTTATGTTAGAAAATATCAATGTTGATAAACTTATCGCTCCAGTTAGTGTGGAAAGAGTAAATAAAGCTGAACTGCCAAATACAAGTCCAATAAAGGCAAAACATATACTACTAGCAGTACCTATTTCACCAATTCTTTGATAGTTTTCTGCGCATTCTTTTTGAATCTTATGTTTTACTATTAGGCTATTAATATAAGCAATATTGTTAATTGCTTGTGTAGTTGATGCCATAAAATACTCCTAAATTATATTTGCACGAACGTAACTGTTCGTTTCGACGTTTATTAGAATCATTTCTTTATCGGTAAACCATGAGCTGTTTTTACCAATGATTATGTGATCTTTTAAAAGCCATTTTCTAAAGGTGCCAAGATCAAATGAATCTACTTTCCATACTGTACCATTATTTAACTCCACTATTCCTCTATATTGATCAATACCAACTACTATATTAGCATCTTGATTGTCTAGTAATGGTCCTAGATAAAGGTTAGCGTATACAAATGCTCCTGTATCAGCATTTACAATTTTGTATTTATAATCTGAGTAGAAAAACCAATTAGTATTTTGAGTTATATAAATGTTTACTGGGCTTAGATTGTTGTTTGATGTTTCCCAAGATAAAATAGTTGATTTTTGATTTGGCGCTATTTTCCAAACTGAACTATCTTCTATTACTACTTGCGAACCATCAATTTTAAATGATGTAATTGTATGTGAATATACTGGGTAAAATACTGTTGTAAAATTATTGTCAGCATATACTGTTTCAGCTATTTGATGGCTTTTATTAGCGCTATCATATGCAGGAGTGTTGCTAGCAAGTATATTGGCATTATTTTTAAAGGATACATCCTTTGTACTATATAAGGAGTTATTCTTTATAGTTTCTAAAACTTGATTTTCATTACTTAATCTATCTAATGATAATTCTAAGGTTTGATTAATGTCATAATCATCATTTATTCCATTTACTTCTAAGCTGACTGCCATTTTTATCACCTTAATTTAAATTTTTACGGTAGTATTATATTTCAATAACAACAACGATGCAAACTGAAAGAAATTGTTATTATAATTTAACATTTTAATACGTGGTATAATTACCTCATTTGTTGGATATATTCTTCATCTTCCTCTTCTTC
>CAYUWE010000147.1:0-3587 GCA_964448255.1 uncultured bacterium
TTTTCATGATACTTTCAAACAACGCTTTTTACTAATATTTTTATTATGGTTTTTTGTATATAAAGTTATACCTTCTATGGCTAATAGCATAGCCTTCCACGATTCTTTTTGATCTTTAGATGCTTTTTTGTTTTTTAATTTGTCTTCAATCTCCTCTCTAAAAGCTTTTAAGCCTACTTTTACAACTTTTTCAAATCCCGGACTACCTGGATTTGGAGATACTACACTCCAAAAGTTATAACAAAACATCTTATCGTAAATTTTTGCTGGAAAAGGATAATTATTATCTTCTTTCCAAACCTGCTGAATATATTTATCCATCCAATATGGAAAAACATACTTACTTAGTATTTTTTCTGTTTCTTCATTAATATAAAATGGATCTAATTCTCTATTCTTTAGAGTTTTCATCTCTCCCCATATGCTCCAGCCAACAGTATATGGCTGATTAATAGATCCACAAATGGGATTAGGAGTAATTGTTCCAGCTATTAAATCATCTTTTCTTAAAAGAGGTTTCTTTTTCTCCATAAGATATTTAAAAGCTCTTGCCCTTTGCAAAATTGGGTTTTCATCTGTTAAAAACCCATTTTTCACATAATAATCTGTTAACAACTTACCTTGTTCTGCTGTTACTTCTGGAATAATATTTTGACGTTCTTTTTTAAATTTTATAAGCCTTGGAAAATCTTCTATTAAATACTTGGAAAGATAAGGATCTTTTAAATAATGAACTCCTGGATCTATTTTATCAGCTTTTAGTCTACCCTTAATACGCTCCTTTTTCATTTTTCTATCAGGCAGGCCGGCTTTTTTTGCTAAAATAATATTCTCTTGTTTATGTATTAGCGTTTCTTTTGCAAAAGCTTTTATATCTTCTTTCCAAGTTAAAAAGCTTATTAAATAATTAAAATATCCAAATAAAGCAACGTTGCCCTCTAATCGCAATTTCGATGCTAATATCAATCTTATTTTTTCGTCTGGATTTGATTTTAAATATTTTTCAATAAGATCTTTTGACTCAAAAATAACTGCTACTTGTGCTCTTTTGGAAAAAGCAGAATGATTAATGATAAATTTTCCATTTTCTATTTCAACTAGTATATCAACAGAATCATCTACAGTTTTAATATTAATAATACCATTAATTGGACCTAGCTTCCCAAATAACTCCTTATTTAATTTTTTATCTTCATTGAACTTTTGTGCTAATTTTTCCAACAAAATATACAAAGATTTATCAAGTGACATATACATAAAAAAAACCATCTCTTAAAAAAAATTTTAAAAGATATATTTGCTAAAAAATATCTAGTCAAGAGTAAATATAATAAATACTTGTTAAGAATATGGTTTAAGGGAAAGTTTTAAGCTAAGAGCAGTTTCCCGATCCTCCTGCAACCTTTTTACTAAAAGTTCTTTCATTTAAAGATTGTCTCAATGGATCAAATCCAAATCTACTATTTGAAATTAACAAATATTTTTCATTAACAACACGATTTAAATCATACCAACGATCACTTTTAATTTTTGGGAAATTTACTCCATCTAATACAACATTATCATTAGGCTTACCCAAATGAGTATTCCTTATGCTATTTAGATTATCTCTTAATACTTCTAGATGTTTCCGTAAATCTAAAACTCCTTGTTGAGCAAATACATGCTCAATATTATTTGCAATTTGACCCTTAATATTATTCCACTCATCATCCGTTCTGACAAATAAAACCCAACTTCTTCTAGCTATACACATCTGATAAAGATTTCTAATATGATTTACTGTCGCATTAGCATCTGATAAAACATGAATCTCTTCTGTACTTAAATAGTTACCAAGAGCCTTCCAAAAATTATTATCATAACTCCCACATGGAATAGAATATTTTAAAGCCAACCCTCTTAATAAATGATTAACACCAACATAATAGATTTCTTTTGTATCCGCATCTTGAAATTCAATATTTTGCCAAGCATCAAAAACTTGATTCGCCTTAAAATTGTTAATACTAATACACTCAGAAAGATCATTTTTCTCAAAATGCTTTTTAAAAAAATCATTGAAATCAATGTTAAATGTCACCGTTTCAATATTTCTATAAAATTGTCCACCAAGAAAATTTGGTGAGTTATGATTCATCGCATCAGCAACAATCATATCAACACCATAAATATCTAGCTTTATTCCTATTGAAAACATAAAGGTTGTTAGCAGTTGATTCACTCTGTCTTGATCAGGTCCGATATATATTAGATCCAAATCAGAAATAAACGTCTTTACCTCTCGGAAATAGCATAATGCTTCACTGTTTTTTGAAATGCCTAGCTGCTTCCATGCACGATTAACCAATACCCCTACAATACGTTTGTAAAACAAATTAATACTTTGACGAATTTCATTATCAATTTCTCTATAGTTTTTCTTTGACAAAACAACCTGGGATAATTGCTCCATCATCCATTCATACTTCTCTCGAAGTGTTGCTAAAGACATGTTCTCATCAAGCTCTGGAACATCAATAGATCTATAAGAATATTGGGCATTCAATGTATTTATCTCATGATTAATAAAATAGTATTTTAGATGCTCAATATCCTCTCCTATCAGCATCCCCCCCCAAATAATCACTTCTAAAAAATATCTAGTTGCAAGATAAGGACTACTCACATCAATCCCAATCCCAATCAACATATCTAGCATTTTATGTGTTACTTCAGGACCTGCTAACTTATATAAAATCTCAACATTATTTAAAAAAGTACTACTTGGCTGGTCAAACAACCGCATCCATGATACTCTAACTTGCTCATTTTCTTCTGTATCAAGTAATTGCTCAAGACGTTTAAATACATAAGGTTTTATAAATTCATTACGTATCATTGTAGAATCAATATCATTTATATAAGAAACACCTTCTTTTGATATAATTATTTGATGTTCATAGCTATCAGCAATCAAAATGTTTCCAAAACTTAGAAAAAACATGAAAAATACAGAAGTAGTATTTCTTATAAATAAACTGCTAATTTTATACATTTTTATGTCTCTTTTGTAGGCTTTACCATTAATTATCAAATCATCCAAAAAAGGGAAATTTTGTACATTATACGCATATAATCATCAATCATAAAATGAACAAAAAAGAGCTATATTAATTGAGAATATATTGAGAATGAGAAAAAAATGGACTTGGCTATGCCTAATTCTCACTATTATCAACTTCATTTCAACTTAATTAAATCAATTTATCTATCGTATATATAAAATGAGCCTTTTTTAATTTGCCGTAGGGATCTTGAGATTCAAGTTTTGACCAATGGAATGGAGAAGCATTCTCTATCCAATTTGTGAGCTTTTTCTTAAATTTAGAAAACTATTTAGAATGGGTTTTTTCTAATTTTCTAAAATCTTGAATAGTATTTTGCAGAAAACTCTCCTAATTGAGTAGCAACATACCAAATTCCGTATAAGTCTTTGCATCTTTTATTATCATTGAACCTTTTTGAAAAAGTAAGTCCTTTATGAAATATCCAAATATCCGGTCTTACTACTAATCCTATTTCATTTGACTTAGTTATAAATTCTA
>CAYUWE010000148.1:0-3584 GCA_964448255.1 uncultured bacterium
GTAAAATAGCCTTTTGTATTTCCTTTTTTTCAATTTCTATTTTCTTTAATATAGAAAAATCGTTGTTATAAAATTTCGTTAAATCAAAATATCTATAATTTTCATCCCAATTCGTTGGAAATTTTAAGCTTTGAATTTTTTCATTATCACATTGAATAATATTATCTAAAAAAGATGCATCCATTTTTACATCATCTCCTGAAATATTGCTTCAAAGCCTTTTTCTTCTATACATGAAGCGAATTTTCTATCCCCTGTCTTTATTATTTTCCCCTTTGACATTACATGAACAAAATCAGGATTAATATAATCTAAAATATTTGGATAGTGAGTGATTAACAAACAAGATTGCTCTTTTTTCTTCGCGATAATTGAAAAAATTAGTTTTAAAGAGTCAATATCTACCCCAGAATCTATTTCATCAAAAATAGCAAAAGATGGGTTAATTATAAGCATCTGCAAGATTTCATTTTTCTTTTTTTCTCCCCCTGAAAACCCTTCATTTATGTTTCTATATTTAAAAGACTTATCTATTTTCAACATTTCCATTTTTTCATCTAAAAATTTCTCAAATTCTTCTTTAGATAAAGCCTCATTTCTCAAATTATAAATAAACCTTAAAAACAAAAGATTATTTACACCTGTTATTTCTGTTGGATGTTGAAAACTTGCAAAAATCCCTAATTTTGATTTTTCATCTGGTGATAAAGATAAAATATCTTCTCCTTTGTATGTAATTTTACCTCTAATAATTTTACATTCACTGCTCCCTAGAATGGCTTTTACAAGAGTTGATTTACCAGAACCATTTGGGCCCATTAATATATGCTTTTCTTCTTCGTAAATAGTAAGGTTTAACCCATCAATTATCTTTTCATTTCCAACAGTTACATATAAATCTTCAATCTTTAAACACTCTTTTTTCATCTTATCCCACCGAATTTTCTAACTTTAAGGCTAATAACTTTTGAGATTCTTGAGCAAATTCCAATGGTAAATTAGAAATAACCTTCTCACAAAAGCCGCTAACAACAAAATTAATAGCTTCTTCTTTATCTATTCCTCTTGCTTGCAAATAAAATAATTGCTCTTCATTTAATTTCTTCGTTGAAGCTTCATGTTCAACTTGAGAAGAAAAATTCTCCACTTCTATTGTTGGAAATGTCTTTGCGCAGCTTTTACCGCCAATTAACATAGAATCACATTGAGAATAATTTCTAGAACCCTTAGCTTGAGGTAAAACCTTTACAATTCCCCTATAATTATTTGTGGAATTATCAGCAGAAATACCTTTAGAAATAATTATCGATTTTGTGTCTTTTCCAATATGTATCATCTTTGTTCCAGTATCTGCTTGCATATGCCCATTTGTTAGAGCAATAGAATAAAATTCACCTACTGAATTATCTCCTTGCAGAATGCAGCTTGGATATTTCCAAGTAACAGCAGCTCCAACTTCAACTTGCGTCCAAGATATTTTTGAATTCTTACCTCTACACAGTCCTCTTTTAGTAACAAAATTATATACTCCACCTTTATTTGTATTAAAATCACCAGCATACCAATTTTGCACTGTAGAATATTTTATCTTAGCATTATCTAATGCTACTAGTTCTACAATAGCTGCATGTAATTGATTTTCATCAAATGCAGGAGCAGTACACCCTTCTAAATAGCTAACAGAAGAACCTTCTTCAGCTATTATTAATGTTCTTTCAAATTGCCCAGACTTTTTGTCATTTATCCTAAAATAAGTCGATAATTCCATAGGGCATTTAACACCTTTTGGAACAAATACAAAAGATCCATCAGAAAAAACACAAGAATTCAAAGCAGCAAAGAAATTATCCTTATATGAAACCACTGATCCTAAATATTTTTTTATTAACTCAGGGTATTTTTCTATAGCTTCTGTTAAAGAACAAAGTATAACCCCAGCTTCTTCCAATTTTTTCTTAAACGTTACATGCAAAGAGACAGAATCAAAAACTACATCCATTGCTACATTTAATAATTGCTTTTGCTCATCTATAGGAATACCCAATTTATCTAATGTCTTTACAATCTCTGGGTCTGCTTCTTGTAGACTATTTAATTTTTTTTTGACTTTTGGTGCAGAATAATATGAAATTCCCTGATAATCTATTGGAGAATATGTTACATCTCCCCAAGTAGGCTCTTTCATATTCTTCCATGAAGAATATGCTTTTAATCTAAAATAAATTTTGGTTCGTTTTTCTTTTTTGAAATAGCATATATAGTCTCTTCAGTAAGTCCCTTATTTAAAGTATCTGATTCAATATCAGTAACAAACCCATATTTATAATCAAAATTTTTCTTAAAAAAATCTTTTTTCATATAATTTTTAAAGGTATTAGTTGGATAATTAGAATAACAATATAATTAGAAAAATACAATGAAGATAGATTATCTATAGGCCTCTGGCAGTGTTTCCATCAAGTTTTCAAAATTTTTCTTGATCTCTCTTATTTTACTTAAATCTTTTACCGCCTCGTAAGTAAAACAGCTTAATATAATATCACCAAGTCCATCCATAAACGTTTCAAACTGCGGTTCATAGTTTCTTTTAAGGTTTGAGTTAACAAGCGTTTTTTGTTCAACTAATTGTGTAGCCTTATCATGAAATGGACCAAACAACTTATCAGCTAATTTTACAAACGCACCTCTTGTACCCTCCACTTTTTTTCCATCCTCATCTACATAACTATCTGAATAACGCCATAACACCTCTCCATCCATCCATATCTCAAACATAACACATCCAAGGCTCCACAAATCTGCTTCATACATTATCTCAACTTGTCCTCGTTTAATATGACCCATTACCCATTTGTCTATTATAGGATGTCTATAATAACAAGTTTGCATAAGACAGCTAAGACGTAAGGGAAGTGGATTAGCTAAACCTAAATCTATTATTGTTACCTTACCAGTTTCAGGATCATATTTAATATTTTCTGGTTTTAAATCCATATGCCCCAGCTTTGTTTTTTGGATTTCCTTTACTGCTGCTAGCAATCTCTCGGTTATATCCAAATTTCGTTTCAAAGATAATCTGCTTCTAATAGCCTCTAGCAGGGTAATTCCTTTAATATGCTCCTGAATAACTGTAGTTTGATTTTCACTTGGGAAACATAACATATGCATTCTCGCAAAATATTTTGGCTCTCTTTTTAATCGGTCTTTCATATACACATAAGCTAACATCTCGTTTTCAAATATTCGCCTTCTTCTTTTTTCATCACCACATTTAACAGCGACTTTGTCTCCAGATGATAAATTTCTTCCTAAAAACACTTGAGCAAATGTTCCAACACCAAGGATTTTTGGGTCGCCATTACTATCAACTTCGATACACCAAGGATTGCTATGAATATGCTTACATTCCTTAGCACATAAAAATTCTCCAGTATGCTCACATTCCGATATCGCTAAAAAAGGAAAAAGCCAATAAAGCGAAGTTGTATATATTTTTTCATCAAAAGGACGTTTTTCTCTATAGAATCCATCTACTGCTTTTTTTGTAAAATTTCCAACTACATCAATACCGTAATTTATTTTTC
>CAYUWE010000149.1:0-819 GCA_964448255.1 uncultured bacterium
TCAGGCATGCATTTTCATCAAAAGGACTGTTGTCTATGGTACGTGCAAAGATAACCTTACCATCTGCCGGGGAAACCACCGCATCTTTCTTATTGGGTATCACCCTGTCCGGATCCCTGAAGAAAAAGCAGATAAAAAAAGTAGTTTTTTATCCTAAAAAAAGTTTTTTGATGAAATTGATACTTCCAAATAAAGTAAAACAATATCGCTTTCAAAAAAATAAAATCGTGCAAAATAAAAGTGTTATCTCAATTGACAAAAACGAAGTTTATTTTTTTGATCGTTTTGAGAAATAATTCAATTTAATATATCTTGAAAAATATTTTTTCATATGAGGTGTATTTTGCAAAAAAAAATATCTACAAAAGAAGAATATCTTTTACTGGTCAATGAATTAATAGAACATGACAAGCATTACTATGATGAATGCCAGCCTGTGATTTCAGATTATGAATATGACCTTTTGATAAAAGCATTGCAGGAATATGAAAGTAAACATCCTGAAGATATCGTAGATAATTCACCAACGAGAAAAATAGGAGAAGGTGTTTCAAAAGGGTTTAAGCAAGGTAAACACATTTTACCTATGCTTTCATTAGCTAATACTTATTCTAAAGAAGAAATAGAAGATTTTATTAAAAGAATAACAAAACTTATTGGGAAAAAAGATATCACATATTGCTGTGAATTAAAAATGGATGGAACAGCGGTTTCAATAAGATATGAAGATGGAAAATTGAAACAAGCTCTTACAAGAGGAAACGGAGAAATAGGGGATGATGTTACATCTAATATAAAAACGATAAAAAGACTGCCATT
>CAYUWE010000149.1:829-3574 GCA_964448255.1 uncultured bacterium
AGAAGTAAGAGGGGAAGTATTTATCCATAAAAATACATTTACAAATATGAATGTAAAAAGAGAGGAAGAGGGTTTTGAACCATGGGCTAATCCAAGAAATGCTGCAGCTGGTTCTTTAAAACTATTAGATTCCAAAGAAGTAGCTAAAAGGAAATTAGATATTGTATGTTATGGCATTGCACAAGAAGAAAAATTAGTAAAAGACTCTCAATTTGCTATTCACAAGTATTTAAAAAGCTTAAATATCCCTGTATCTGAGGAAAGTTATTTTGCAAAGTGTAAGGATATTAATGATATTTTAGAATTTGCTGATAAAATTCAGAAAATTAGAGATAAATTATCGTTTGAAATCGATGGTATAGTAATAAAAGTTGATGACATTAGCTTGCATAAAATATTAGGGGTAACAGGGAAAAGCCCAAGGTATGCTGTAGCATATAAATTTGCTCCAGAACAAGCATATACAACAATAAATGATATTACTATTCAAGTTGGAAGAACAGGCGTGTTAACACCTGTTGCAGAGCTAGAGCCTGTAAAATTAGCTGGAAGCACTATTTCTCGTGCCACTTTACATAATGAAGATGAAATAAAACGCAAAGATATACGTATTGGAGATAGGGTTGTAATAGAAAAAGGGGGCGATGTAATACCGAAAGTTGTTTTGGTAGATAAAAATAAGAGGAAAAAAGATTCTAAAACTTGGCATATGCCAAAAAAATGTCCCATGTGCCAAAGCGATGTTATTAGAAAGGAAAATGAAGTAGCCGTTCGTTGTACTAACCCAAAATGTATGGCTAGGAGGCTAAAAAAAATTATCTTTTTTGCAAGCAAAGCTGCTATGGATATCGAACATATGGGAGAAAAAGTAGTAGAGCAGCTTTTTGAAAAAGGGCTTGTTACAAGATGTTCTGATATTTTTTTACTAGATGAAAATGCAATTTCTCAGCTTGAAGGGTTTAAGGAAAAATCTATTCATAATTTATTAACAAGCATAGAAAAAGCAAAAGTATGTTCATTATCTCGTTTTATTTTATCTTTAGAAATTCCATTCGTTGGTAAAGAAACAGCAGATCTAATAGCACAAGAAGCTACAAATGTAGAAAACTTAATGAATTTAGATGAAGATAGATTGATTAAAATTGAAGGGATTGGAGAAAAAGTAGCAAAAAGCGTTGTAGATTACTTTGATAATGAAGAAAATATTGAAGAGGTAAAACGCTTATTAAAGTTTGGAGTTAATCCAACATTTACAAAGAAAAAAGTAGAAAAAAGTCATCCGTTTTATCATAAAACCTTTGTTTTAACAGGGTCATTAGAAAAGTATACTAGAGAAGAAGCTTCTCAATTAATAAAGATGAAAGGGGGAAAAGTATCTTCTTCTGTTAGCAAAAATACATCTTATGTATTAGCGGGAAAAGAACCTGGATCTAAATATGATAAAGCAAAGAAATTAGATGTAAAAATTATCGATGAAAATGAATTTGAAAAGATGCTTTAAATAAGCTCGCCAACAAAGGTCTGATTAGAATATTTTTTTAATCTCACAGTTTGCATCGTTCCAATTAAAGAAGTATCGCCTTTAAAAATGACTTTATTCCAATTTCTTGTTCTTCCCTTCAAATAGGTGTTATCTTTATTTAATTTTTCTACAAGGACATCGTGGTTGGTATTTAATAATTTAGAATTGTCTTCTTTCGTTATTTGGCTGTGCAGTTCAAGTAATTTTTGCAATCTATTTTGTTTAACTATTTCATCTATATCATCTTTCCATCTATATGCTGGCGTATTTTTTCTTTTGCTATATGCAAAAATAAAGGCAACGCTATATCTAATTTGTTTAAATAATTCATAAGTTTGAGAAAATTCATCTTCTGTTTCTGTTGGGAATCCTACGATTATGTCGGTTCCAAAAGTTACATTAGGTGTAATTTCTTTAAATAGAGCTATTTTTTCTAAATATTCTTCTTTTGAATATATACGATGCATTTTTTTTAATATTCTAGAGGATCCCGCTTGCATAGGGAAGTGAACGAATTCACAAACAGATTGTAAATCTCTTACAGCTTGCATCAATTCTTTTGTTATATCTACAGGATGGCTCGTCATGAACCTAATTCTTTCTAATCCATTAATTTTATCTAAATCATTTAATAAATCATGGAAGAGGTAATTATTATTTAGAGAGAAATCTTTGCCATAACTATTTACATTTTGTCCAAGTAAACATATCTCTTTATATCCATTGTCAACTAAATAATTACATTCTTTGATAATACTATCTTTAGGTCTAGAGACTTCTTTTCCTCTGGTATGAGGGACAACACAATAAGTGCAGTGTTTATTACACCCTCTAATTATTGAAATAAAAGCTTTTACTTTATCATCTCTTTTAGCTTTCAAATAATTAATATTTTCATGAAATATTTTATTATCAGTAAGGCAAACTTGCTTTTTTGTAGCTATTACTTCATCTATTGCATGATTTATATCGTTGATATTGTTAGGGCCGATTACAAAATCTAAATATGGAAATTTTTTTAATAGATCATCTTTTTTTGCCATAGCCATACATCCGGCAATACCAATTATTGCATTTTTCTTTTTACCACGAGAAAGAAGGCCCAATTTCCCCATGACTTTTCTTTCTGCTAAATCTCTAATCGAGCAAGTATTAAAAATTATTATATCACCTTGTCTTTCATCATCAGTTCTCTTAAGGCCGCGATTAATTAGATATCCAAT